>CAYWOF010000283.1:0-5223 GCA_964459825.1 uncultured Phycisphaeraceae bacterium
TGCCGCGGCGCTCGGCGGCGAGACGCCTGGGCGCGAAGCTGTGGTCCCGCTGACCGGCCCGCCCCTGCGGGCGGCCTCCCGGCGGCATCAGCCCGGCACGACCAGGGGCATGGTGGCCGGCAGGAGCCGCCACGGGTCGGCTCAGCGCTCGTAGGTCCTCGCGGCGGCCGTGAACGCCGGGACGGGCGCGTGCGTCGGGAACCACTCCATCCGCAACCGGGTCGGCGTGTGCAGCTCGACGAGCATCGTCCCGGTCGGCCAGGACAGGTTCGGCCTCGCGTCCCGGCTGACGTTCCACAGCCTGATGGCGACCACGCCCGTGGCCGGCGTGATCGACTCCCAGTCCGGTGTGGCGTCGTCGGCCGCCACGACTCTGCCGGGAAATCCGTCCGGCCGGTCGCCCAGGCCCACGGCCTTCGTCTCTCTTCTCTCGGCCCACCGGCCGAACCACAGCTGGCGTGGCTCGCCGTCGTACCGCAGCGACACCTCGTGAGGGGTGCCCTCGAGGAACCAGGCGCCGGCCGCCGTGCCGGGTACGTCGAAGTCCAGGGTGCCGAACGGCTCGGACCGCGAGTTGCTCCGCGAGGCGAGTTCCGAGCGCAGCGACTCGGGGAACTGCTCGGCGGGGTGCTGACCGTGCAGGTACTGGTCGGGGTACCGCGCGGGTGTCACGTACGGGTGGTGGACGCCGGCATTGGACAACCCGAAGTCGAAGCCGTGATCCGCGAACATCCGCGCCACGACCTGGCCTGCGCTCACGCGGCCGCCCGTCACCACCCCGGGTTCGGCCGTCACGTAGCCGAACGTCCACACCAGCCCGGGCGGTCCCTCGACACGGAGGAACCCGTCCGCGCCCGGGCCTGCGTCGCGAACCACGCCGTCGGCCGGAGCGCGGAGCGGCTGGCGCTCCCGGTGGCACGGCCTCGTGCCCTGGAGGATCCAGTCGACGTCGC
This sequence comes from uncultured Phycisphaeraceae bacterium, assembly GCA_964459825.1. GTDB lineage: Bacteria > Planctomycetota > Phycisphaerae > Phycisphaerales > UBA1924 > CAYWOF01. The sequence goes on from CAYWOF010000283.1 coordinate 954, forward strand.
AGGTGAGCCAGTAGGTGTGGTCGTTCGGGATGACGGTGTTGTTGTAGCCCAGGGACGTGATGCGGGCGATGGTTTCGATGGGGAGGGGCAGCACCGAGAAGTTCGTCCCGGCGGGTGGAGGCGTCGGCACGGTCGGGGCCGTGGGCGAACCGCGGCTGCCGTCTCCGCTGCCGCCGCAGGCCGGCGCCGCGCCCATGGTCGCCAGCACGGTGAGGGCCGTCGCCAGCCGGGTCGGCAAGGTCGCGCGTGTGGTGAGCGGCATGGCGCCTCCTCTCGTGCTACCGATCCACCGTGATGCAGCCTTCAGGGTCAGCGCGGCAGTCCCCCGACCGGCCGGACGCGAGGCGCCTATTCGACCTCGAAGCCCGGCACCCGGCCACGGTCCTGCAGGACCCACGTCCCGCCGTCCAGCCGCCAGGTCACGAAGTACATCCGCACGTCGGACTGATCGGGGTGATCCGACGCGGGAAGGCGAATCAGGCGCCCCCAGAGTTGCTGGCCGTTCCGGGTGACCTGACGCCCCTCGCTCAGGATGGGAAACCAGTACTCGTCCATCGGTATCCCGTCGTGCGATGGGCGCTCGCGGAGCGTCTCATAGCGCAGGCCCTCGAAGCGTACGACGAAGCAGCGCCCCGGATTCGACTTCCGGCAATCCCACTGGACCGCCCACGGCAGCGGAACGAGCCACCGTGCGGCGCCGGCGGTCCCGGCGGCGGTATCCGCTCCCCCGGGCAGTTGCCCGAGGTCCTGCACGCACCGCTGCACGCCGATGGCGCCGCACTGCTGCAGGCACTGCAGGTGGCGGGTACGATCGCCGCGCCGCCCCAGGAACGCGCAGAGACGGTGTAACTCGCTGTTGAAGGCGGGTTTCTCCCTGCCCGATCGGCTGAGCTCGGCGGCCTTGTGGTAGTACGCCTCCGCCACGCCCATGTTTCCGTGGGCCTCGTGGATCCAGGCCGCACGGCCGTAGCTGATCTCATCGGCCTTGCCCGCACGCATCAGCGTTTCGAAGAGCGGCAACGCCGTGGCGAAATCGCCGGTGTCGTACGCCGCGAACGCGCGGCCGAACACGACCAGGTGATCCTGCGCCTGACCGGGCTGCGGCCGGAATTGGTCGAGAGACCGTCGGCGCTTGCGGTACTCCTCCTTCGTGACGGTCCCGCCGAGGGTGGCGGGAATGGCCACCGTGTAGCCCGGTGAGGCCAGCGAGGCCGTCTCCGGCGTGGCAGCCCTGAGCCGCGCCATGTTCTCATCGAGCTGGGTCAGGTACCAATCGCCGTCGACCTCGAGCGTGCCGGCATCTGGAACCACGAAGGACAACCTTGCCGGCTGATCGAAGAAGTACACCGGCAGCCTGTCCGACGTGGAGAGGTCGACCGTGATGAGGCTGCCCTCCACCGCTGTCACCCTGCCGAGAATCGGAGGCTGCACGAACTGGGCCGACACGCCGCCGATCCCGGCGGCGACAAGGGCCGCAACCGCCGTCCCCCGGATGCCGGTCATCGACGCACCTGCGGCCGGCTCAGGATCTCCACCGGGCCGGTGATTTCCGCCTGGAAGGACATGCTGGCCCGGCCGGCGGGCGCGATCCCCCCTGGGACCAGTGGTTCGTAGCGCTTCCACGACGAGAAGTCGTCCGACCACAGCAGATATTCACCAGGCGGCAGGTCGAGCGCCGCCGGTGCGGGCGGACGCGGGCGCGGGGGTGGCTCGTTTCCCGTGGCCGCGGTGCTGCGGTCTGCCGTCCACCGGACCGACGCAGGCTCGAACCCGCCGTACCGCGAGTGGAGGGTCCAGGACGGTCGTCCGTCGGTGCCAGCCACCAGCCGATAGATGAGCAACTGGGGGTGTGCACCCCGGTCCCGGTCCCACTGTGAGTCGTGTCCAAGCGACCCCCAGCGGAAGAAGACGCGTCCGGCGGCGGTGACCCGGAACGTCGGCTGCACGTACAGGTCGCCCCGCGGATTCCGGTTGTTGAGGCCGAGCGACCAATTGGAGAACGCCGCGATGTTGCCTGTCGCGGCGTTCGCGGTGGGCGCCCGCGCCGGGGCAGGCGGTGAAGGGACCGGGCCTGGCGACGGGCCAGCCGGCGGGGGTGGTGGGCTGACCGCGACGGTCATTGTCACGGTCGAGTCCGGCTGGACCCGGCTCCCGGCCCCGGGCTCCACCGAGACGACCCGGCCCGCGCCCGACGGGCTCGGCACCTCCACGACGGTGACGCGGAGCTGGGCCCCGCGGATCAGGCGTTCGGCGTCGGGGCGCGGCTGGCCGACGACCTCGGGCACGAAGGTGATCGGCGTGAATGGACCGAACAGGCGGACTCTCACACTCGCGCCGCGCGGCACGGGCGTTCCGGCTGCCGGCTCGGTGGAGGCGACGGTAAAGGCGAGTTCCGGACGATCGGGCGCCCCGCCGCCGGTCATCACGGGCGTCAGGCCGAGGGAGGCCAGCCGTTCCCGCGCGACCGCCATGGTCACGCGTCGCAGGTCGGGCACCACCGGCGCCGGCAACGGCAGCTTCAGCTCCGCGGTGTGCGGCTCGAACCCGTAGACGTAGACGGTGGATCGCCAGGTGATGCCAGCCGCCAGCGCCTCCGGCGATCGCCGGATCTCGTGTTCGATGGTGAACGTGCCGTTCCCCCGGTCGCGGCGGCGCCGCTGCTGCGCGCCGAAGTCGCTCAGCTCACCATCCTCGATGACGGGGAGTTCCGACATGAACGGCAGGGGGCTCAGCCCCTCAATCGCGTATGCCTGCTTCAGGGTGACGATCTGTGCCCCGTTGGGCGAGTCCGGGGCCGGCCGCACCGTCGCCTCCGGCTCGCGGAAGGTGATCCGCGCCTGCTCCACGGGAAAGCGGTTGTCGTTGATGCCCCCGGCGCGCGCCCGGCCGGTGGCATCGAAATCGTACTGCAACCACTGCTCGGCCGGCGGCGTCTCGTCGAACCACACGTCGGGGAACCTCGGGAGACGCCCTGCTTCACGGTCCGCCTCGAGCGCCCGTCTCACCACGTCCCACGATCGCTCCGGGACCGGCGAGCCGATGTGCTGCAAGTCGCTGAACGGGAATGGGAGCATCGGGGCGAGGCCCGGGTCGTAGAGCCGGGGATCCGCCACGGACGGGCGGGGGTTGGCTTCGATCATGCGGTCGAGCACGCGGCGGATCTTCGCCTCGTCGATCGGGCGCGCGGTGCCGCCGACGCGCGGCAGGAAATCCTGCAGCGCGGCGATGGTCCGCCGGGTCATCGTGAGGCTCAGGCTCGGACGCCACGACAGGAAGTCCGGGAGGTGCCCGTGGAACGCATGACCGCGGAGATTGTCGTAGGGCCCGTGCGCGAACGAGTCCTGCAGGAAATGAAAGAAGGCGCCCGGGTTGCCCTGCTCCAGCCCGATCTGCCACAGCCTGAGCTGGTGCGCCTCGCGCGTGGCCTGCACGTCCGGCACGAGGGCCACTTCATCCGGACTCGGCGCCAGCCGTGACAGCATCGGCCGGCCCGACCCGACGTACAACGTTTCGGCAAACGCGTGGATGCGACTCCACAGGTTGGTCACGTGGTTGCCGGTGGTGATCTCGACGCTGTCAGGATGCACGGCCCAGAGGATGAACATCCTGGCGAATGCCGCGGCCATCTGGGCCATGAGCGCGGGAGGCACGGCTGTCCCTGTCCCGATGGCGAGCCAGTCGTGCCAGCTCCGAGGCGACGGCACGACCTGAACGAGGCGCTCCTTGTCGCACACATCCGGAGGGCAGCGCACCGTGGTCGTCGCGCCGTAGATCAGGTCGGTCAGCTTCCCGTTGTCGACGGGGTTCGTGTCGACGTCGCCGTCGACACCGACGGTGGCGCTCGCAATCTGGAACGCCTGGCGTGGCGTGTACCCCACCTGCAGCGCGAGGTAGTACGTCCAGGCGTAGTGCACTTCGACGTCGAATGCCCTGACGGGGGTGCCGGCGAGCACCGCCGCGGCCGCCACGAGTGCTGCGACTCTGGAACGCATCCGACTGCTCGTCATGTGCCCGCTCTCCTGACGGACGGCATTGTAGCCCCGGATCCCGGTCGCCGGGCGAGGATGCCGAGGATGCCATCGGTCGCGGAGGAGATCGATGAGTCCGATCCCGGCGCCGCCGACACAGCGCCGGGATGGGAGTAGAATCGGCACCGTGGCCAACATCGAATCCATCCTTGGAGCGGACGCCCGCGCCCTGCTCGATCACCGCTGTCAGACCATCCCGAAGGAGAGCCTGCACCTGCCGGGGCCCGACTTCGTCGAACGCC
>CAYWOF010000284.1:0-3424 GCA_964459825.1 uncultured Phycisphaeraceae bacterium
GGCGCGAGCAACCGTACGCGGCCGGACCTTGGCCCGGACAGGAGGGTTGTCGCCCGATGGTCCAGGGCCCCGGCTCCGAGCGCTCCCACCGGTCCGCGCGGCCCGCGCGCGGGGGCGAGGCCCGCGGCGCTCATCGGGCCGGCTCGGGCTCCGGGGTCGCTTCGACCACCACGCGCAGCCCGAACTTGTCGTCACACCGCTCCGTGTCCTCGCGCGCGATGGCGTCGCTCCGGACGGTCTCGGGCCCCATGCACCACGGACCGCCCCGCAGGTGGCCCTCCGCCGTCCACTCCCAGATGTTGCCCGCCATGTCGCACACGCCCTGGGGCGTGGCGCCGCTCCGCCCCCCGCCACCCGGACCTCCGAACCATCCGACCGGCGAGGAGGCTTCGAACCCGTCCACCACGCCATACCGGTCCCCGCCCATGGAGTCGCCCCAGTTGCACCGCGCCGGGTCCCACTCATCGCCCCACGGGTAGCGCCGGCCCTCGGGGCCGCGGGCGGCCAGTTCCCACTCGGCGTCCGTGGGCAGACGGACGGTCCGCCCCGTCACGCGCGAAGCCCAGGCGCAGTAGGCCCGGGCGTGGTGCAGATTGACGTAGCAGACCGGGTGGTCCTCGCGACCGGCGGGACCCCGCCCGTCGCGCCAATCGGCCAGGAACGGCTCGGAGCCCTTCGACGACAGGTGGTCGGACCCGTCGTACCCGGTCGCGCGAATGAAGGCCGCGTACTGCGCCTGCGTGACCTCGAACCTCCCGATCAGGAAGGCGTGGCCGACCCCCCGCGCCTGGGCCGCCTCGATGCGGGCCAGCGCCATCGCCGGCCCCTGTCCGATGGCAAGCCGCGGACCCGGCCCACCGGGTTCGCGGACCGAGGGCCCGGCGCAACCCGTGCACCCGACCGCCACGCACACCGTCCACGCGACCTTCCGCACGGCCTTGCCTCCGGGCATTCGCCCCCGGCGCCACTCGCCAACAGGACGCGACAACACTCCGGCTTGTTAACCGCCTGCCGGCGGCGCCGGATCCGAGGCGGGGGTGGCATCCGCGCGGTTGCGGGCGATCCGCGCCAGGACCCGGTCGGCCAGGCCGGGGAGCGCGGTGGCCAGCGCAAAGGCCAGGCGCATGCCGACGCTCGTCCAGACCTCGCCCCCCGCGCCGCGCGGGCGCCGGTGGCAGCGGACGATCGCGTCGGCCACGCGCTCGGGGCTCTGACGGATGCGCTCGGGCGTGTGGAGCGCGGGGTGGGGCCGGCCGCTGACGCGGTTCTTGACGTCGCGGAACTCGGTGCGGGTGCCGATGGGATGGATGGTGCTCACGCGGACGCCCTCGCCGGCCAGCTCGATGCGCATGGCGCGCCCGATGTGGTCCTGGCAGGCCTTGGTCGCGGTGTACGCCGAGAAGAAGGGGAGGGCGAGCTTCGAGACGCAGCTCGTGCAGATGAGGATGTGGCCCGCGCGGGCGGCACGGAGGTGCGGGAGGGCCGGTCGGATGGTGTGGAGCGTGCCCCAGAAGTTGGTCTCGAAGATGGCGCGGAGGTCGGCCTCCGCCAGCGCATGGACCGGCCCCTCCAGCCCGTAGCCCGCGTTGGCGAAGACGGCGTAGATCGAGCCGAACTCGGCGATGCAGGCGTCGATCATCCGCGCGCAGTCCTCGGGCCGGGAGACATCGGCCCGGACCGCCAGGGCCCGCCCGCCGGCCGCCCGGATGCGCGCGACGAGGTCTTCCAGGCGGTCGGCCCGCCGGGCCGCGGCGATCACGGGCATCCCCGCCCGGGCACAGGCCAGCGCGGTGGCCAGGCCGATGCCGCTGCTGGCGCCGGTGATCGCGATGGGCCTGCCGGTGAGATCGATGGGGGCCATGGTGGGAGACGCTAGTCGGCGCCGGGCTCGGAGGCCGCGGCGTGGAGGTCGGCTTCGGGTTCGGACCGATCGCGTTGCAGGAGCCAGCGGACCTCCTCGGCCCCCAGCAGGTGCGCGGCGCCCATGAACACGAGGAACCCGGTCAGGCAGTAGATCGCCAGCGACGACGCCGCGTCGAGGAAGGACGGGGTCACCGGCATGGACCACAGCTGGCGGACGGCGAGCACCGCGAGCGCCATGACGACCGAGGCGATTCCGATGCGGACGAAGCCGGCCCGGGTCTCGCGGTCGAGGATGGGTTCGGGGACGAGGCGCCCGGCGAGGCGGATCAGGATGAGGCACTGGACCGACGCCGCCAGGGTGGTCGACAGGGCCAGGCCGGCCTCGACGGCGAACCAGATGAGGACGCAGTTGAGGAGGAAGTTGACGACCATCATGGCGACGGCGACGTAGGTGGGCGTCCGGGTGTCGCCCTTGGCGTAGAAGGCCCTGACGAGGGCGTGGTCGAGGGAGTACGCCCAGACTCCCGGGGCGAAGCCGATGAGCACGGCCGCGGACCGGACCAGGCCGGTCTGGGTGAAGCCGCCGTAGAACAGGGTCCGGCAGAGGGGCTCGGCGACGAGCATGAGGCCGAGGCTGGCGGGGAGACCGAGGAAGAGCGACAGGCGCAGCCCGTGCCGGAGCTGGATGACGAACTCCCGATCGTCGCGCGCGGCGCGGGACAGGAGCGGGAAGACGACGGTCGCGACGGCGAGGCCGAAGACGCCGACGGGGAACTGGTAGATGCGGGAGGTGAAGGAGAGGATGGCGTTGGACGCCTTGTCGAGGGGGTAGGAGAACCCGAGGATGGTGGGCCCGACCCAGATCGGCCACATCGCGATGAGCGTGTCGATGAAGGCGTTGAGCTGGAGCGTGGCCATGCCGATCAGGACGGGGACGTAGCGCCGGACCACGCGCCGGGCGGCGGCGCCGGCCCCGGTGAAGACGCGGGTCCAGCGGACGTAATGCCGGAGGAGCCAGAGCGACCACGCCAGGTGCACGACACCCGAGGCCACCGCGCCGATGCCGATCAGGAAGGCGACGCGCGTCTGCGACAGCCCCAGAGGCAGGAAGTAGAGCAGCGCCGCGCCGATCATGAACGCGTTGAGGAGGATCGAGAGCGCGGCGGGAGGCCCGAAGCGCCCGTGGACCTGGAGCATCGCCGCGAGGACCCCCGCGAGGCAGACCAGCGGCATGTACGGGAGGGTGATGATGGCCAGCTGGAGCGAGAAGACCCGGTCCGGATCGGGGCTCAGCGTCAGGATGAGAACGCCGAGGACGCCCTGCACGGCGAGCGTGAGGGCTCCGGTGACGAGCGAGAGGATCGCCACCACGAGGGAGGCGAGGCGCCCCGCCAGGGCCCGGTCGTCGCGCGTGGCGGTGGTGTACTCGGGCAGGAAGGCGGCCGCGAGCGCCCCCTCGCCGAGCATGCGCCGGAACATGTTGGGCACGGCCCACGCGAAGTTGAAGCTCGAGCCGGCGGGCGTGTCGCCCAGCACCTGCACGAGCACGACGTCGCGGACC
>CAYWOF010000284.1:3434-5191 GCA_964459825.1 uncultured Phycisphaeraceae bacterium
GCGACAGGAACGTACGCCCGATGACGGTGTGCAGCGCGCCCCGCAGGCCCGCGAGGGTCCGGGGCGGGTCCGGGGGATCGGACGGGCGCGGCGCGGGACCGGGCGCGCTGACCACGCCCGGTTCGCGGGGGGGGGCGGGATCGGGCGATCGTGGGTCCTGCACCGTGGGGGTTCCGACGAGGGCGGCATCGTAGCGGGGCTCGGGGGTCGTTCGCTCGTTTCGCGGGAGAGGGTCGGGGCGCCGTCACCGGATGAAGAGCAGCCAGTGGAGGAGCAGGATCGGCAGGAGGATCGCCAGGCCCCGGACCAGGTAGCCGAAGAACGAGGGCATCCGCACCCCCGCGTCCTCGGCGATGGCCTTGACCATGAAGTTCGGTCCGTTGCCGATGTACGTCATGGCCCCGAAGAAGACCGCGGCGTTGGAGACCGCGTGGAGCAGCCGGGCCGACCGGGGATCGGCCAGCCAGACCTGCAGCGCCTGGGGGGACATCTCGCCGGGGCCGTACGCGATCTGGAGGAAGTTGAGGTAGGTCGGGGCATTGTCGAGTACGGCCGAGAGCGAGCCGGTGCCGAAGTAGAAGGCCGTGGGCGAGGTCAGTCCGAGCGCGGGTCCGTGGTGCGCCAGGTAGTCGAGCGCGGGCATCATGGTGAGGAAGATGCCCAGGAAGAGCAGGCCCACCTCCTTCACCGGGAAGAGCGTGAATTCGTTGGCCGCGACGATGTCGCGGGGCGCCAGGCGCAGCGCCGCGCAGGCCGCGAGGAGCTGGAGGGTGGCGCCGAACGCGAAGCCGCGCAGGCCGAAGAGGCGTGCGAGGATCGCGTCGAGGAAGACGCCGAGGATCATCACGCCCAGGGCGATGAACCCGATCGCGCCCCGGAGGCGCACGCGGACGGCGCCGGGGGCGACGGCGCCGGACCCGGGCCCGATGCGCCGATCGACGAGCGCGAAGGCCACGAGCAGGCAGGAGACGACGAACAGCCAGTCCGGCCAGAGATGCTGGATGGTCCAGGCGAACGGGACGCCCTTGATGAAACCGAGGTAGAGGGGCGGATCGCCGATGGGGGTCAGCGCGCCACCGCAGTTGGAGACGATGAAGATGAAGAAGACGACGTGGATGGGACGGAGCCGGCCCTCGTTGACGCGGAGGAAGGGGCGGATGAGGAGCATGGAGGCGCCGGTGGTGCCGACGACGTTGGCGATGACGGCGCCCACGGCCAGGATCGCCGTGTTGAGGCCGGGCCCGGCGCGCCCGCGTACGTCGATGAGGATGCCGCCGGAGACGATGAAGAGCCCGCCGACCAGCGCCATGAAGGTGTAGTACTCCAGGAGCGTGTGGCGCACGGTGTGCAGGCCGGCACCGTGGCCCCCGGCGGGGATCCCGTAGCCGACCACGTAGTACGCGCCGACGAGCGCGCCGAGCGCGAACGCGAAGTCGGGGAAGTGCCGGTGCCAGAAGCGGGGGCTGACGAAGGGCATCACGGCGATCGATCCCAGGAGGGCCGCGAAGGGCGCGGCGAGCCAGAGGGGAACGACCGGATGGCCCTCGGCGAAGACGGGCGGGAGCAGGCGCGTCAGCAGGGCGCCGGCCAGCGCGCCGGCGGCGGCGCTGACCGCCCAGCAGGCGGGCCCGTGGAAGCCGGCGCGCCGGGGCCCCGCGTCGCTCCCGGCGCCGCACCCTCCGGCCCCGGCGCGGGCGGGGGGCAACGCCGGCGGGCCCCGACGCGGGGCCGCCCCAGCGCCCCGACGCAGACGGTCA
>CAYWOF010000285.1:0-5175 GCA_964459825.1 uncultured Phycisphaeraceae bacterium
TCCTCCCCCGCCCGATCTTCCGCGCGAGCCGTGAGGCGAACCAGCTGCCGGAGCACGCCGGACGCCACGATGCGGTCCGAATCGGGGAACGGGCGACGGACCGCGCGGACCGTGACCAGCGTCAGCCCGGAGAACTGGGAAGGCTCCGTCTCGATCTCCAGCTCCCACGCGGAGGGTGTGGGCGGCAGATCGGCGAATCCCCCCGCCGGCGCATCCGGATCGCGCGAGGCCTCATCATCGCGCCAGAGCGGCACCGGGCCGATCAGATCCTCCGGTGTGGCGAGACCCGACTCGATCTTCGCCATCGCCGACCGCGCCAGGTCGGCCGCCCGCTCGGCGTCCCGCACCCGGTCCAGACCGCCCACCGAAGCCGACACGAGCGAGAGCACCGCCAGCCCCGCCATGACGAACACGGCCAGGGCCAGCATCGCCTCCAGCAGCAGCGCCCCCCGCGCGGAGGCACGCCGTTCGGGATGCGCCGGGCGCATCATGGCCTCCCTCCGGGCGTGGACGCCGCGCCGGGAGGCGAGAGGTCGTCCGGAACACCGCCGGGTCCGGCCTCTTCCTCCTCCTCCGGTCGGGGGGGGGACGCCGCATAGGTCTCGATCGTCACGCCGCCGGTCCATCGGGCGACTCGGATCGACAGGACCATGGTCGGCTCCGCCCACACGAACAGCGGACCCTCCGACACGACCGTGCCATCCGGCAGGAACGTGGCCACCAGTTCCGCGTCGCTCATCGCCATGTCGGATGTCGGCGTCGGTCGCGTGCCATCGGTGGCCGGGGTCGGAGGGTTCAGGCCCGCGCCGATTCCGCGGGGCAGCTCGAAGAGCATGCGGACGCGATCGGGATCGGGAGAACCGGTCCCTTCCCTTGCACCGGGGTTGCCGTCACCCCGCTCCACGGCGGTCTCTTCGGCCGCCGCGGCGCGCGCCGCGCGCGACCACAGCCGCACCGCTCCGGAATCGCCGGTTCGTTTCTCCAGCCGGACGATGGTCCCCTCCCGCATCGCTTCGGCGCGGCACGACCGTATCGAGGCCCGTGCCTGCGAGGCGGCCGCCTCCAGGGCCCAGCCGCGCGAGCGCGACGAGAGCACCGGCAGCGCCAGCCCGGCCAGGGTGCCGAGCAACGCCAGCACGATCAGGAGCTCGAGGATGGTCCAGCCTCGTCGGCGCAAGTCCCGCTCCATCGGAGGAGGCGGGCGGGAGGGCGCTCGATCGGACGGGGCGGGTCGCGCGGCGCTCGGCCGCGTGGAGTCCTGCGTTGGTCGCTTCGAAACTCCGAAGGAGATGCGTGCAGTTCCGCCCGAATCGCCGAACGAGGGCCGCTCCGGCCCGGCCCGTGCTCAGCCGCCGGTCCTCGGCGACTCCGTCGTGCCCGTGACGCCGGTCTCATCCTCCTCGGTCCACGAGGTGATGTCGTCCTCCGTGCCCTCCTCCTTGTCGGGCCCGAACGACCAGAGGTCATACATGGACTCGTCGCCGTGCTCGCTGACCTGCCGGTAGCCCCACTCCTGGCCCCAGCGGTCCTTGGGCATCGGCTTGTCGAGGGTCTTCTTCCACTTGGTCTCTTCTTCCTCGGTCTCGGCCACCAGCGCCGACTTGTCCCACAGGACCACGATTCCCTCCTCGTCCGAGGGCCAGCGGTCGAAATCCATGCGGAACAGCTTGAGCGCCTGCTCGATCGTGGCCAGGTCGATCTTGGCGGTGTCGCGCTTGGCCTCATCGCGACGCTGGAACAGGGCGACGGAGACGAGGCCGATCAGGGCGAGGATGATCGCGATGACGATCAGCACCTCGATGAGAGTGAAGCCCCGGGGCCGCGTCCTGCCGCCCGCCTTCCTCCCCTTGCCGATCCGGTCTGTTCTCATGGGATCCATCCTTTCCTTGGCGGGAACCGCGCCCGGGCGTCCGAGGGCAACCGCCGCGACCCGCTCCAGACCCAATCCATCGATACCCGGCGCACGGAAGTCGGTCCTGGACCGGGACTTCCACGTGCCTGACGTCTGTCGAACCTTCGGGATGCCGGATTACTTAGTCCATACTAGCTGATCGCCGATCGCGCCGCAAGTCCTTTTTTTCCAACCATCCGATCAGACCCCTTCCGTCGGGGTTCCCTCGCCGCCCGCCCCTCGGCCACCTACATGCCCGCTCGAAGCTGCGTCATCGGCAGGATCAATCCCGCCGCCACAACCACGACGACGCCGGCGATGGCCAGCAGCAGGATCGGCTCGACCATCCGGATGACCACCCCGAGCAGCCGATCCACCTGGCGCTCCACCGTCTCGGCGATCGTCACCAGCACCTCGTCGAGGTTGTTCGCCGCCTCGGCCACGGAGATCATCTCGACCACATCGTCTCCGAACAGCCCGCTCTCGCCCAGCGGCGGCGCCAGCGGCTGGCCCGCGCGGACCGCCTCGGTCGCCCGGTCGATCGCCTCTTCCATCAGCACGTTGCCGGCCGCATCCCGCGCGATCTGCATCGCGGTCAGCAGCGGAATGCCGTTGGCCAGCATCGTGCCCAGCAGCCGGCAGAAGCGGGCGGCGGCGAGCGAGCGGATCAGCGGCCCCAGCACCGGCGACCGCGTTCGAGCCTCGGTGATCGCCCGGCGCACCCGGGCCAGCCGGCCGAGGCGCCACACTCCGATCCCCGCGACCACGATCACCCCCAGCGTGTACACCCCGTACGCGCCCACCGCATCGGCCACGCCGAAGACCAACCGCGTCGCCAGGGGCAACGAGGGCATCTCGGCGAAGATCGGCCGGAACTTGGGCACGAAGAACCCGAAGATCACCCCCAGCACCACCGTGCCGATGACGACGAGCATCACCGGGTACGCGAGATTCCCGATCACCTTGGCGCGCAGCTCCGCCTGCGCGGCCACAAACTGGCCCAGGCGCGCCATGACCACCTCGAGGAACCCGCCCTTCTCGCCCGCCCGCACCATCGCCACGTGCACCTTGGGAAAGACGTCCGGGCGCCGGGCCATCATCCCGGCCAGTTCCTCGCCCTCGGCCACCCCCTCGGCCAGCTCCTTGAAGACCAGGGCCAGCCGGGGACGCGCCCGACGCGCGCCCAGCAGCCGCAGCGCACGCAGCAGGGGAACTCCAGCGCGCAACAGGTCGGAGAGCTGCTGGTAGCTCGCCGCCAAGTGCCGGATCGAGACGCCGCGGCGCAGCCCCACGGTCCGCTCCCGGCGCGGCGCGATGGACACCGGCACGAGCCGGCGCGATTCCAGCTCCAGGAGCACGGCCTGCTCGCTGGCCCCCGCCACCACGCCCGCGACGCGCTGCCCCGCGGGATCGACCGCCGTGTACTGGAACTGCGGCATCCCGATCTCGGCCTAGCCGTCCGCCCGCTCGCCCTTCCCGTCTCCGCCCTCGGCCGGTTTGAGCAGCTCGTCCACCTTCTTCAGCAGCTCCGGCTCGAGCTCCCGGGTGCGGACGAGCTTCCGGTCCGCATCGAAGCGCGCCACCACCCTCCCCTCCCGATCGACCACGAACTTCGTGAAGTTCCACTTCGGATCGCCCCCGATGGGGGCGGGTTGGCCCGCGAGCTTCTTGTAGAGCGGGTGCTGGTCGTCGCCCTTCACGCTCAGCTTCTCGAACATCGGGAACGTCACGTCGTACGAGGAGCGGCAGAACTCGGCGATCTCGGCGTTCGTGCCCGGCTCCTGGCCGTTGAAGTTGTTGGCCGGGAATCCGAGGATGACCAGGCCCTGGTCCTTCTTGTCCCGGTAGAGCTGCTCGAGCCCCGCGTACTGCGTCGTGAACCCGCACTTGCTCGCCACGTTCACGATGACGACGACCTTGCCCTTGAACTCGGCCAGGTCCCGCTCCTGGCCGTCGATCGCCTTCACCTTGAATCCAAGGACGAAGCGAGGGTCCTCCTTCGCCGGTTCGGCCCCGGGCTGTCCATCGGGGCGCAGGGACGGTTCGACCAGGGCGCCCCATCCGGCCAGCGTCCCGAGTCCACAAAACGCCGCGATCGGCCAGGCCGCTCGTCTCGAAGGCATGGGGGTCTCCTCAGGCCCGCCGTTTCCCGGACGGGCGCCACACGGCACCCCATCATAGCGGAAGCGCCCGAGTTCCTACAGTCCCGCATGGTTGTCCTGAGCCGGACGGTCCGCCTGGCGGTCAATCCCCCGGGCGTCCGGGCCAACGCCGCCGACGCCAACGGCTTCGCGGGCATTCCCGCCATGCGCGGCCTGGGACGCCACTACGAGATCCAGGTGCGCGTCCGGGCCGACCCCGACCCCGTCACGGGCTACATCGTCAACATCAAGGAGATCGACCGGGCCGTGCGGGAGCGGCTCTGCCCCATCGTCGAGCGGGCCTGCGACGACCGGGAGGGCGCCGATCCGACCTCGATCCTCCCGGAGCTGATGGACGCGCTGGCCCTCGGCTCGAGCCTGCGCCCGGCCTCCCTGCGCTGGTGGCTCAGCCCGTACTATTCGGTCGAGATGCACGCGGACGATCCGCACACCGTCCTGCTCCGCCAGTCGCTGGAGTTCACCGCCGCGCACCGGCTCCACGCCCCGTCCCTCTCCGAGGAGGAGAACCGGGCCCGTTTCGGCAAGTGCAACAACCCCAGCGGGCACGGCCACAACTACCGGATCGAGCCGTGCGTGGCGGTCCCCGTGCCGCCGGGGGCCGGCGCCTTCACGCTGCCGGACCTCGAGCGCCTGGCCCACGACCAGATCATCCGGCGGTACGACCACCGGCACCTCAACGTCGACACACCCGAGTTCGCCTGCGACGGAGGGGTCAACCCGTCGGTGGAGAACATGGCCCGGGTGTTCTTCGAGCGCCTGGCGCCGGCGATCCGCCGGGCGAATCCGCACGCGGAGCTCCGCTCCATCACCGTGTGGGAAACGGACCGGACCTCGGCGACCTACCCCGGCTGATCCGGCCCTGCCCCCCACCCTCGGGGCGCCGAACGCCGATAACCCATCGGGCCTTTTCCGGATTCCTCGCGGCTCCGGGGGCCCTCGGTCCGTAGAATGGGGCGAGCATGGGGATCGGCACCGTCCTACTCGAGCGCGGCCTCGTCACCAAGGCCCAACTGGAACAGGCGATGGCCGAGCACCGGGCGGGCGGTGAGCGCCTGGACCGTGTGCTCGTCCGCCTCGGCATGGTGACGCGCGACCAGGTGCTCCAGGCCATCGGCGAGCAGT
>CAYWOF010000286.1:0-3879 GCA_964459825.1 uncultured Phycisphaeraceae bacterium
GCTCCTGCGCCTGCTCGGGCGGGCCGAGGAGCGGCGGCGCACTCCGTCGGCCGCCTGACGCCCGACCCCTGTCTCCGAGCCGTCTCCGACCCCCATCGGCCGCCGCGTGGAGAGGAACCTCATGGCCTCGACCTCCGCCCTGTTCATCGGCCTGTCGGGCATGAACGCCAACGCCCGCAACCTGGACGTCATCGGCAACAACATCTCCAACGCGAACACGACGGCGTTCAAGTCCAGCCGGATGCTGTTCTCCACGATGTTCAGCCGCACCTTCACGGGAGGGTCGGCGCCGAGCGATACCAGCGGCGGCACCAACCCGTTCCAGACCGGTCTGGGGGTGAACATCGCGGGCACGCAGCGGGACTTCCGCAACGGCACCATCTCCACGACCGGCGATGCCCGGGACTTGGCCATCGAGGGCGATGGGTTCTTCATCGTGGATCGGGGCGGGAGCGAGCTCTACACGCGTGCCGGCGCGTTCCGTCAGAACAGCGAGGGAGAGCTCGTCACCATCGACGGGGATCGGCTGCAGGGCTACGGGGTGGACGCCGACTTCAACATCACCGGTGGAGAGCTGGGGCCGATCGCGATCCCCATCGGCTCCCTGACCATCGCCGAGTCCACCTCGAACGTGGGCTTCACGGGCAATCTCAACGCGGCCGGCGATCTGCCCACCCAGGGATCGAGCGTCCGGGTCGGAGGAACCGCGACGGCCGGCCTGGGGCTCATCAGTGCGCCCACGGTGGCCCCGTCCGGCACCAACGTGATCGAGGGCACGAGCCTGCTCGTGGAGATCGAGGATCCCCTCCTCCCGGGCTCCGACACGCCCCTGTTCAGCGCCGGGCAGATCGTCGAACTGAGCGGAGCCGCCAAGGGCACTCGCGCCATCGACGACGCTCGATTCACGATCGGCGCCGGCTCGACCGTGGCCGAGCTGATGGCGTTCCTGGGCGAGGCGCTGGGCCTCCAGACGGGCCTGGGTCCGAACCCGGACGGCGCACTCCCGGGCGTGGACCTCGATCCGGCCACGGGGCTGCTGACCGTCACCGGAAACACCGGAGCGGTCAACGATCTGACCGTTGAGACGGCCGACATCCGGCTCCTCGAGTCCGACGGGTCGTTCACGCGCCTGCCCTTCGTCTCGGCCAAGCTGGGCGAGGCCGACGGCGAATCGGTGCGCACGAGCTTCGTGGCGTACGACTCGCTGGGGAGCGAGGTCCAGGTGGATCTGTCGCTGGTGATGGACTCCAAGGACTCCACCGGGACGAGCTGGCGCTACTACGTCGAGTCCGGCGATGACAGCGACACCGCCACGGCCGTCGCCACGGGCCTGCTCGAGTTCGACACGTCCGGGCGCCTGGTCGGCGGCGATGATCCCTCGATCGTGATCGACCGGGCCGGCACGGGCGCCGAGACGCCCCTGTCGATGACGCTCTCCTTCGAAGGAGAGGGCAACCGGGTCACGGCCCTAGCCGACACGGAGTCGAGCGTCACGGCCGAGTTCCAGGACGGCTCGCCCATCGGCACGCTCTCGGGGTTTGGCGTGGGTCCCGACGGGGTCATCACGGGGGCGTTCACCAACGGGCTGACCCGCACCATCGGCCAGGTGGCCATGGCCACGTTCGCGAACAACGAGGGCCTGGTGGAACAGGGGGCCAACCTCTACGCGGTCGGCGCCAACAGCGGCACGGCCGTGGTCACGACCCCGGGCGCGCTCGGGGCCGGACGGCTCGTCGGCGGGGCCCTGGAGCTCTCCAACGTCGATCTCGGCCAGGAGTTCATCAACATGATCCTCGCCTCCACCGGCTACTCGGCCTCCTCGCGGGTCATCCGCACGACGGACGAGCTGATCCAGCAACTGCTGGTGCTGGGCCGGTAGGGGTCGATTCGGCGGGCGGCTTTCTCCCGCCGCTTGAGCGAGCCGGTCCTTCGGGCCGATCCATGCTCGGGGGCGATCGTCACGACCCGACGGAGGGACCACCGTGCGCACCGGGATCATCATCGGAGCCGCCCTGGGCCTGGCATGTGCCCTCATCGCGGCGGCCGCGGCCGGTGCCGACGCCGGGGCGTTCGGCACGGCCCTCGCCCTGTTCGCGGCCGCCGCGGGCTGTTCGCTGGCGGTCGTCGTTGCCGCGAGCCTCCTGCGCGCTCGCGTCACCCGGCGAGGCCGCCCCGCGGGCGTTCAGCCCGCCGCGCTGGGCGAGCGTCTCCTGGGCCTGGCGGTTCGGTGGGGGGCTCCGCAACGAATTCCCCCGGCCGCGTTGTCGAGCGCCCTCGGCGATCGTGAACTTGTCAACGTCTTTCGCGCCATGGTGCGGGCCGGGGTCGGGGCGAACGCTGAGCCGGGCGAGAACGCCCTGCGCCGGGCCGAACGCAAGGCCGTGCGGGCCGCGCACCGGGACCGCGCGCTTGGGGTCCTTCTGCCCATTCTCGCGATCGGGCTGGCGGTTCTGGCGGCGATCATGGTCCCGCGTTGGGCGGGTGGTGACTCCGCGGGTTCTGCTCTGACGGGGTTGCTGCTGCTCGTCGCGGTCGTGGTTGGATTCGTCACGACGGCGGTGGCCGGCCCGCGGGCCGACCGGGCCGCCGAGCAGTGCGCCGCTCGGATGCTCGTCGTGCTCATGGTGGCCCAGGCCGCTCGGTTGATGCGGCCCGGGGCGGTGGAGGATCTTCGAGTCGCCCTGGCGGACCTGGGGGTGGCCCCGGAAGGCGGCCAGTTCGATCAGCGGGCCGCGTAACCGGCGGAGACTTCCGTGATTACCGGTCCTGGCCCGCGTCGGACGCCCCGCGCACGGCTATTCGGGCCCGCCGTGCGGGTGGGTCGGTGCCGTCTAGGCTGGGTCTGGCGCCGGTGAGCCGGCCGAGGGCCCGTCACCACCTGGGGGTGGCGCCTCGACTGGACGCATCCATCGCCGGTATTGGATGTTGACGGAGCCGCCGAGCGGGCCGGAGCGTGCTCACGCCCCGTCCTGATCCGGAGGTCGATGGGGGCGGACCCAGGGGGAGGCCATGGCGGACAAGGCTGCGAAGGCGGAGAAGCCCCAGGCGACGGAGGGCGCGGATCCGCCCGCGGCCGCGGGCGCGAAGAAGAAGTCTCCGATCAAGATGCTCGCCATCGTCGGGGTGCTGATGGCCGGCGAGGCCGCCGGGGTGTACGTCGTGGTCGGGATGCTCGGGCCCAAGCCGGCGCCCGCCAAGGCCGAGCTCCACGCGGATGAGCACGATGCGCTCGACGCCCTGGTCGAGATCCCGCTGGTGGACGAGCAGTTCCAGAACATGCAGACGGGGCACATCTGGGTCTGGGACCTCCAGATCGTGCTCAAGGTGCGGAAGCGCCACGAGGATGCCGTCAAGCACACGCTGGAGGCCCGCGCGGCCGAGATCAAGGAGGGCGTGGCGCAGATCGTCAAGCGGGCCCAGCACGCCCACCTCAAGGAGGTGGACCTGCGCACGCTCAACCGCCAGCTGACCGCCTACCTGAACAAGATCATCGAGCCGGATCCCGAGGGCGACAGCCGGATCGACCGCGTGCTCATCCCCAAGTGCAAGGGATTCCAGTTCGAGGGCTGAGGTCCGGCGGGCAGAAGTTGCGCGAGCGCCGTGCCCGCGCGATGATCCGCCGAGCGCGCGGCCCGCCCGAACTCCATCGCACCCGCCGAAAACTATCGGGCTCGCGCGAGCCGGTCCGATGGTCGAGTGTCCTTGGACAGGCCGGAACGGCGCCATTGCCGCGCAGCGGTTGCGCGATCGGGATGCCGACCGGTTGCCCCAGGACAGCGCCCGCGGAGGGTGATGTGCCCGATTCGAGCCCCAGGAACGCCGGCGATGGCGCCAGGCCTCCGACCGCCGGACAGGTCGCCGAGCGGGCGCTCCACGCCG
>CAYWOF010000286.1:3889-5170 GCA_964459825.1 uncultured Phycisphaeraceae bacterium
CACCACCCGGTGAAGCCCCAGACCCACAGCCCCCGCTCCACGCCGCCGAAGAGGCGGTGGCCGGGTTGGCGGCGGGCGGGGCGCCGGCCGGTCCGGCCGGTGCTTCATCCGCGACCCCGGGCGCGAGCGCGGAACCCGGACCTTCCGGGCGGGGACCAACGCCCGCGCCGCTGGAGATGCCCGACTTCCAGCGTTCGACGCCCGCCGAGGTTCCCAAGGGCATCGACCTGCTCTCGGATGTCAACCTCAATGTCAAGATCGAGCTCGGACGCACCCGCATGCTGGTGGAGGATGTGCTCAAGCTCAGCGAGGGGGCCGTCGTCGAGCTCGACAAGCTCGCCGGCGATCCCGTGGACGTGTACGTCAACGATCGGCCCGTCGCCCGGGGCGAGGTGCTGGTCCTGAACGACAACTTCTGCGTGCGCATCAACGAGATCATCCGCAGCAGCAACGAGGCGGACCCCGGGACGAAGGACCGGGCCGCGTGAACTGATCCCCGGGGCGGAGTCCCCGGCCGTGGCGCGCCAGGAGGGCGCTCTGGTGAGTCAGAACGGGAGCCATTCCGGCGGCCGCCGCAGGGTCGCGAGGTACGCGCGGGTCCTCGCGGCGATCGGCGTGCTCGGACCGGTGGTGGCCCAGCCGGCCTCCGCCGACGAGCCCCCTCCGGCACGGGTGATCGTCGGGCCGATGCCCGAGGCAACGGCGCCGACGGTCGAGCCCCGGCGGAAGCTCGGCCCGCCCGGGTCGGCGCCCACGCGACCCGCGGCCGCCCCGGTCCGGGGATCCGGGGAACGCCCGTCGGGCCGTTCCCTGGTCTCGCAGCTGGCGTGGCCGCTGGGCCTGGTCCTCGGACTCATCGGCGTGGCCGCGCTCGTGCTGCGAAGCGCCGCACGGGCCCGCGGGGGCCTGCGCTCGGCGCTGGGGGCAGGCGGGCGCGCTCCTTCCGGGCTCATCGAGGTGCTGGGACGCTACCCCGTCGGGCGCGGGTGCACGCTCGTGCTGCTCAAGCTCGACCGACGCATCCTGCTGGTGTCGCAGTCGGCCGGCGGGCGCCTGGGCGCCGGCGCGGGCTTCGCCACCCTCTGCGAGATCACCGACCCCGACGAGATCGCCTCCATCCTCGTCAAGGCCCGCGATGAGGAGGGCGAGTCGATGGCCCACCGGTTCCGCGGCCTGATGGCCCGGTTCGGGCGGGAGATGGAGGGGGGCGTCGCGCCCGGGCCATTCCACCGGCGCCTGGTCGGTTCGCGATCGGGCGGCCGGGCGGAGCTGTGGGATGAG
>CAYWOF010000287.1:0-3678 GCA_964459825.1 uncultured Phycisphaeraceae bacterium
GGACACTTTTTTTCGTATACCAGCCGGCTCAAAATCGGACAGCCGACCCAGTGGAACCACTATCAGTTTCCGTGGCCTGCGACCGTCTACGCCTACGCGGGGTCGATCATCGACCTGAATGGCCTGGAGAACTCCGCGACAGGATCGCTCGAGTTCAATGTCCCCGCGCCATGGAATCTCGGGCTCAACGGGACCCTCGTCCCGGCGACCCAGAGCGTGATCGACTCCAACTCGGGCCAGTTCGTCCACCTGCCGAGCCAGCCGGGTGTGCAGGTGAATCCGGTCGAGGTCCTGCGCGGTACCTGGACGCCGGTGAGCTTCCAGGAGCGCACGCTGCGGTACGGAGTCAGCGTGGACGCGGGCGCGATCTACGTGCTCACGGGTTTGGCGCAGCCGGGGGGCGAGGCCACCATCAACACGGGCAGTGAGGCGTCCATACTGATTGTGCCGGGGCCGGGTGTAATGGGGGTGCTGGGCGCGGGGGCGGCGTGGAGCGCCGGGCGGAGGCGGCGGCGATGAGGTTAAGGACGGCCATGGCGATCGCGGGGCTGGGGGTGGCGGGGGCGCAGGCCGCGGGCCAGCGCGCGGAGCGGATGGAGTTCACGATCACGCTGCGTGACATCGGGAACGGGAACGGGGTGGTGGAGCCGGGGGAGGCGGTGCGGCTGTGGGTGACGGCGACGATGGATCCGGGGCCGGGTGGGCCGGCGCAATGGAACAACTTCCCCGGGGCGAACGGGGCGTTCGGCACGGTGTACGCGTTCAACGGAGCGATCTTCGACGTGATGGGCGTGCAGAACTCGGGGACGGGCGCGATGACGTTCGGCAGCCCCGGCCCGATCTACCACCACGGCCAGGGGATCCTGATCCCGGCGACGCAGAGCGTGCCCAACTGGAGCCCGGCGCAGTTCGTCTGGTTGCCGCTGATCCCGGGGGTGACGTCGAACCCGGTCGATCTGTTTGCCGGCATCTGGACACCGAACGACTACACGCCGCGGGAGCTCGAGTACGAGGTGAGCGGCATCGAGCTCGCGTCGGTCTACCTTCAGGTGCCGGGTTACGCCCAGCCGGTGCCGGAGTACACGGTGAACGCCGGGAGCCGGGCGGTGATCCCGATCGTGCCGGAGCCGGGCGCGGCGGTGTGCGCGGGGATCATGTTGTGGAGGCGACGCCGATGAGCCCGGGACTCATCTCGATCGCGATCGGGCTCGGGCTCGCGCCGGGCGCGGGCGCCCGGCCGGGGCCGGAGATGATGACCCTGGAGATCACGCTGCGCGACGGCTGGGCCGGAGGGAACGGGATCGTCGAACCGGGGGAGGAGGTGTACCTATCCGTCTTCGCGACGATGGACCCCGGGCCCGGGGGCGCGGCGGTGTGGAACAACTACCCCGGCTCGACGGGGGCCGCGGGGACGGTGTACGCGATCGCCGGGACCGTCTTCGATGTGCTCGGCGTGCGGAACTCGGGCTCCGGATCGCTCACGTTCGGCGGGCCGAGCTGGATCCTCCATGGCGGCGGGACGCTGGTTCCCGCGACGCAGAGCGTCCTCGACTTCAACGCGGCCCAACTGGCGTTTCTCCCTCTGCTCCCGGGCAACACGTCGAACCCGATAGAGGTGTTTCGGGGCACGTGGGTGCCGCACGACTTCACGCCCCGCGTGCTGGAATACGAGGTGCGCGTGGACACCGGGGCGATCTACATGCTGGTGCAGGGGTATCCGCAGCCGGTGGGGGAGAACACGGTGAACAACGGGAGCAGCGCGGCCATCCAGATCGTGCCGGAGCCGGGCGCGGTGGTGGTACCTGGCGTTGGTATCGGCATCGCGGGCATGCGGAGGAGGCGGCGATGACACGGGCGGGTCCGAGCGCGACGGTCGGGGTGCCACGCGTGCCACGGGCTTCGCCGCTCGGGGCGATGCCCGTGGCGCGATCCCCGATGATCGATATCGCCCCGGGACGGTCCCGGGCAACGGGTGCCGCACCACGGGCATCGCCGAAGACGGCGAAGCCCGTGGCACGCGGTCCGTGTCCGCACGGTTGGTCCGCTCGGGCAACCCGTCGGGCGAGCGCGCTCCTGGCGGGCGTGCTCGCGGCCGGCGCGCGCGCCCAGACCTACCCGCCCGAGACGATGGACTTCATTCTCACGCTGCGCGACAGCGGCAACGCGAACGGGGTGGTCGAGCCGGGAGAGGTCGTCGAGATGTCGGTGGGCGCGCGGTTCACACCCGGGGTGGGGCAGCCGACGGTGTGGAACAACTACCCGGGATCGACGGGGGTGAGCGCCACGGTCGTTGCGTTCGCCGGTTCGCGCATCGACGTGATCGGCATCCAGGGATCCTCATCCGGGTCGCTCACCTGGCTGATTCCGCCGCTGGTGAACGTGGGGTTGCCCGGGACACTCGAACCACTCACCAACAGCGTCCTCGACTCCTGGGCCGCGCAGCTCCTGGATCCCCCCTCCCCGCTCTGGCAGATGAACCCCATGGAGATCTGGCGCGGCGTGTGGACCCCGGCGTCATTCGAGCCACGGATGCTGGCGTACCGCGTCCATCCTCTCGAGGGGTTCATCTTCGTTTGGGCGGGCTACCCGCTGCCCGTAGCCGAGAACACGATCAACACCGGGAGCCAGGCGTCGATCCAGATCGTGCCGGAGCCGGGGGTGGCGATCGTGCTCGCGATCGCTGCCGGGGCGGTCGCGCGCGTAAGGAGACGGACATGAACGGCCACGTGGTGGCGATCGTCGTGCTCGCGGCGGGCGGCATCGCCCGAGGGCAGACCTACCCGCCCGAGACGATGGACTTCACGATCACGCTGCGCGATGCGGGGGGGAACAACAACGGCATCGTCGAGCCGGGGGAGGTGGTGGACCTGCGGGTGGCCGCGCGGTTCACGCCGGGGGTGGGACAGGCGACGCTGTGGAACAACTACCCGGGATCGACGGGGGCGGCGGGCACGGTGCTGTACTTCGCCGGTTCAACCATCGACGTGATAGGCGTGCAGGGGTCGGCCGCGGGATCGCTGAACTGGGAGGTTTCGTCGCCGGTCTACATCGGCTTGCCGGGCACGCTCGACCCGCTGACCAACAGCGTCTGGGGCTCGATGGCGGGGCAGCTGCCCTGGTACTGGCCCTCGCAGGCGAATCCCATCGAGATCCTGCGCGGCACGTGGACTCCGGCGGTGTACCAGCCACGCACGCTCGAGTACCGCGTCGATCCGAAGGAGGGGTACATCTTCCTGTTGGTGGGCCTCCCGCAGCCCGTCGGTGAGGCGACGATCAACGCCGGAAGCCAGGCCTCTATCCAGATCGTGCCCGCGCCGGGCGCAGGCTGGGCCTTCGGCGTCGGCGCTGTCGGGCTACTCAGAAGGAGGGAGCCGCGATGAGGTCGGCGATTGGCCTCGCGGCGGTCCTTCTCGCGAGTGCCTTGGCCCGCGCGCAGACGTACCCGCATGCGACCATGCAATACGCGATCTCGCTGAGCGATGCCGGAGGCAACGCCAACGGGATCGTCGAGCCGGGCGAGGTGGTGGATGTGCGCGTGACGGCCCGCTTCTGGCCCGAGGTGGGCCAGGTTGCCAGCTGGAACATGTCTCAGTGGAGCGTGTTCGGAACGGTGTACGGCTACGCCGGTTCGATCATCGACGTGAACGGACTGGAGAACTCGGGGACCGGTTCACTGGC
>CAYWOF010000287.1:3688-5154 GCA_964459825.1 uncultured Phycisphaeraceae bacterium
GGTGCCGGCGCTGCTCAACGTGGGGCTTCCCGGCACCCTGGCCCCCGCGACCCAGTCCGTCCTCGATTCGAACTCCGGGCAACTGGTGTACCTGCCTCTGATACCGGGCACCCAGGCCAATCCGGTCGAGATCTTCATGGGCACTTGGACCCCGGCCCACTACTCGGCACGCACGGTGAGATACGGGGTGAGCATCGATGGCGGCTGGGTCTACCTGATGGTACCGGGATGGGCGCAGCCCTCGGGCGAGAGCACGATCAACACGGGGAGCGAGGCGTCGATCTCGATCGTGCCCGCGCCGGGCGGGGCGCTGGTCATCGGCATCGGCGCTCTCGCGATGGGGCGGCGAAGGGGGCGACCATGAGAGCGGCGATCGGTGTGGCTGGCGTGCTCGCAACGGGCGGCATCGCCCGTGCGCAAACGTACCCGCCCGAGACGATGGACTTCACGATCACGCTGCGCGATGCGGGCGGGAACAACAACGGCATCGTCGAGCCGGGGGAAGTCGTGGACCTGCGGGTGACGGCGGAGTTCTGGCCGCCGGTGGGGACGCAGACGCTGTGGAACAACTACCCCGGCTCCGCCGGAGTTCCGGGCCCTGTATACGGCTTTGCCGGCTCGGAGATCGATGTGATCGGCGTGCGTGGGTCCGATACCGGCACGCTGCTCTTCGAAGTCCCGGCGCCGTTCGCCATGGGAGCCCCGGGCACGCTGGTCCCCGCGACGCAGAGCGTCGCGGGCTCCAGCGCGGGCCAGCTCGTGTGGCTGCCCATCCTCCCCGGGTCGCAGGCCAACCCGGTGCTGATCTTCACCGGCACCTGGTCCCCGGCGGACTACACGCCCCGCACCCTCGAGTACCGGGTTGATCCCTCGATCGGCGTCATCTATCTCCTGTTCAACCAGTGCTATGGCGAGTACACGATCAACTCGGGATCGAGCGCCTCGATCTCGATCGTTCCTGGCCCTGGCCCATGGCTCGTGTTGGGAGTCGGCGGATGGCTCGCGCCACGCCGGCGGCGGTAACCTCGGACCCCGCATCGTGCCGGATCCACGTGTACCGTGGACAGGCGTGAGGCTCGCACGGCGCACGATCGCCGTTCTCGTGCTGGTCGGCGCGCTCGGCGCGAGCGTGGCCCTGCGCCTGCCCGGGCTGCGCCAGAGCCTGTGGTTCGATGAGGTCTACCGCACGTTCGTCATGCTGACACCCGGGCACGCGGGCGACCTGCTGCGCCGGGATCAGCACGGGCCGCTCTACAACTGGTTCATGTACGGGTGGATCCGGATCTTCGGCGACTCGGAGCTGTCCATCCGGACGCCGTCGCTGCTGGCGGGATTCGCGCTGGCGTGGGTGGGGTGGCGGTGGGCGGGGTCGCGCTGGGGGACCGGCGCGGGCAGGCTGGTGGGACTCTGGCTCCTGCTTGCCCCGGTGCCGGTGTGGTACGGGACGCAGGCCAAAAACACCATCT
>CAYWOF010000288.1:0-1094 GCA_964459825.1 uncultured Phycisphaeraceae bacterium
CGCCTCGACCCCGACGAGCACGACGGGGTCGGCCAGGAAGGAATGGAACATCCCGGCCGCGTTGGATCCGCCCCCGACGCACGCGACGATCGCGTCCGGAGGGCGCCCTAATGCCGCCAGCGCCTGGGCCCGCGTCTCGGCGCCGATGACGGACTGGAAGTCCCGGACCATGGTGGGGAAGGGATGCGGGCCCACGACGGACCCGATGATGTAGTGCGTCCCCTCGAAGGAGCCCATCCAGTCGCGCAGGGCCTCATTCGTGGCGTCCTTGAGCGTGCGCGAACCGGCTCCGACCTCGACCACGCGGGCCCCGAGCAGACGCATGCGGATGACATTCAGACGCTGGCGACGCGCATCCTCCTCCCCCATGTAGACGTCGCACCCGCCGTCGAAGCCCAGCCGGGCCGCCGCGCTCGCCGTGGCCACGCCGTGCTGGCCGGCGCCCGTCTCGGCGATCAGCCGGCGCTTGCCCATCCGCCGGGCCAGCAGGGCCTGTCCCAGTGTGTTGTTGATCTTGTGAGCGCCGGTGTGCGCGAGGTCCTCGCGCTTGAGCCAGATCGAGGCGCCGCCCGTGCCCCCCGCGCGCGCCCGGGCCTCCGCGGAGAGCCGGTCGGCGCGGCACAGGGGAGTCGGCCGGCCGACGAACGTGCGGAACAGCTCGTCGAGCTCGTTCCAGAAGGCGGGATCCCGGCGCACCGCGTCGTACGCCGCCGCGAGCTGGTCCAATGCCGCCACCAGGGTCTCCGGGACGTAGGCCCCGCCATAGGGCCCGAAGCGGCCTGGGGCCGTGGGGCGGGTCGGGAGCGTGCCGGGGCTCATGGCGAGCAGGGTAGGGCGGCGTGGGGGTCGGCCGGGGGCGGTCGGGCGGGAACCGACCTCGCCGGGTGAGGCTCATATCATGGAGCCGCCGGATCGCGGGGCCGGCAGGAGAAGGAGAACTCCCATGAGGGCGAGAGTGTGGGCGGCAGCGGCCGGCCTGTGCGCCGCGATCGGCATGACCGGGGCGGCGCGGGCGGGGGACCTGATCCAGTTCACCTTCCGGGGCCTCGTCGAGGAGGTGGAGGGGGCGTCGCCGGTGATGGTCGGCGAGCCGT
>CAYWOF010000288.1:1104-5108 GCA_964459825.1 uncultured Phycisphaeraceae bacterium
TCCCTCGGTTCACCGAAGGGAGCACGCCAACCTACGTCTTCGACGCGGGAACGCCGGACGCGGACCCGGCGCCGAACTTCGGTCTCTACCCCGCGATCGTCGACGCCACGGCGCGGGCCGGGGCCCAGGAACTCACGGCCACCGCGGGCGACATCAGCGTGCTCAACAACGGCTTCGCGGGCGACTCGTACTCCGGGAACGTCCAGCATCCGATCGGGTTCGCGATCGTGAACATGACGGACTTCTCCTTCAACGCGTTCACTTCCGATGCGCTCCCCACCAACCTCAACCTGGCGGAGTGGGACGTCACGCAGTTCGTGTTCCATCGCGACGTCGGACCGACGTTCTGGGAGGCCAAGGGCCGGGTGCTCGAGTTCGAGCGTGAGATCGTGGGCTGCTACCCGGATTGTGACGGCAACCAGCAGCTCAACGTGAACGACTACATCTGCTTCCAGACGAAGTTCGCCCTCGGCGACCCGTACGCGGACTGCGATGGCAACGGCGTGCGCAACGTGAACGACTACATCTGCTTCCAGACCAAGTTCGCCCTCGGTTGTTGATGGATGAACCGGCGCACCCGGGGGCGCGACGCCGTCGTCAGGGGTCGTGGGGGAGGCGTGAGGGCGGCCGGCCGCCTCATGCCGCCGCGCGCAGGGCCCGGACGGCCCAATCGGGCGTGGCGGCGACGAACGCGCGGACGTGGTGCCCGCGCGTGAAGTAGTACAGCGCGGTCAGGCCCGGCACGATCAGCCCGATGCCGGCCAGCGACCCGTACAGCGCGATGATCGTCAGGCGCTCGAGGCCCGTGATGGTGGCGCCCAGCTGCTCCGCGATGAGCGGGTCGCTCAGCATCGCCTGGCTCATGGAACCGGGGTGCGTCAGGCCCTGCCAGAGCTTCCAGGCCGAGTACGCGATCAGCAGCACGCCGAACGCCACCTGGTTGAAGCCGAGGAGCACGGTCGCCGCGCCGTCGAAACGGCGCAGGCGCCGGCATCCGGCCAGCTCGTTGCGCGCCAGCACGGCCAGGATCCCCGCGGCGAAGAGCGACTCGAGCGAGAAGATGGCGCCCGCCAGCGACAGCAGCGCGAACGCCGCCGTCGTCCACCCATTGAACGCCGCGACGTTCGCGGCGCGCCGCACCCTGGCCGCGCGCCGGCGCGCGAGCGACAGCTCCCGGATCTGATCCGCCGAGATGGACTCGACTGCGCCCGGTTGAGCCGACCGAACCTGCACGGAGACCTCCCGACGTCCTATCGGCCGGTGGGCGGTGCCGATCCACGCCCGGCGACCGTGGCGCAACGTCCCCTCCCGGGTTATCCCTCGGGAGTCACCGCGAACCAGTGGCGGACCGGGACCACGGCCCCCGCGACGGCCTGCTGGAGTTCGGCCTCGCGCGCCAGGAGCCGGGACCGGAGCGCCTCGAGCGCCCCAGCATACGTCGGATCGTCCGGGCAGATCCCGCGCAGGCGCGGGATCGCGTTGATCGCCTCCTTGATCGCCCGGGTCTCGAACGCCTGCTTCTCGGCCACGGCCTGGTCCACCCGCTCGAACGCCCGCGAGAAGGGATTCTCGGGGAACTCCGCGGCCAGGTTGATGCCCGCGGCCAGTTGCTCGCGCGTGAACCGCTTGGACCGGACGAAGCCGCCCTCGCCCGACCAGCCAACCGTCGCCGCGGGCGCGTCGAGGTTCCTGACGATCAGTCGGAACCGATTGAGGTCGTCGTTGAATGGGACAAAGGGCAGCATGCTGCGCGTGCCGTCCGGCGAGGCCTCTTCCCCGAAGAAGCAGAACGGGTACCGGGCGCTCTCGATCTCCGCGCCCGCGGCGCCCGATCCCGTGACGGTGTGCCCGCCGCTCGCGCTCGCGCCCCCCTTCATGTCGATCGTGATCGTCCCGAGGTCGCCATCCAGCCCCAGCGCGCGCAGGAAGGCGTAGGCCATGACCAGGTGCCCGTTGGGGCTGGGGTGGAAGCCATCGCCGCCGCACACGTGGTAGGCCGGTCCGAGCGCCGGCTTGGCGCGGGTCATGGCCAGGACCATGTGATCGTGGACGTTGGCGAAGGGCTGGCCGGACTCGCGGGCCAGGTCGCGGGCGATGTCGCGCAGGTGGCCGAGGTTGGCGTTGTAGACCGCCGGCGTGGTGCCGTTGTGGAACGTGTCGAAGTCCACAGCGCCCGGCGACCCGACCACGACCGTCGCGCCCGCCGCCGCGCACCGGCGCACGATGTCCGTCATCGCCTCGCGGTACGCCGCGCCGATGCCGGGCTCGTACGCGCGGTAGAGCCCGTCGTTCATCCCGTAGCAGGTGGTGACGATGTCGGGCGTGAAGGGGATGAGGTCGTTCTCCATCCGGGCCGCGAATCCGGGCGCACGTTCACCACCCCAGCCGAGCTGGACGACCCGCGCCCGGAGCTGAGGCTGGCAGGCCAGCAGGTAGGTCTCGATCATCCGGGAGTAGAGCCGCTGCTCCGTGATCGAGTCGCCCACGATGGCCACCACCGACCCCGGCTTGACGATCGGTCCCGGCGCGGGCGCCGGGCTCTCGGGCAGCTCCCGCACGAAGATGTTCCGGAAGCGGAGCGTGTTGCCGTGGTTCTGCAGCTCGATCTGCCCGCGCGGGTAGATCGGCCTGTCGCGCTCCCAGTAGTTCTCCAGCACCGTGTCGTCGACGACGAGCAGGCCATTGAGGTACACCGTCACCCGGTCGCGCACCATGAGGATCCGGAAGGTGTTCCACTCCCCGACCGCCCGATCGGCCTTGATCAGCGGGCGCGACGCGTGCTTCTCGTTGTTGTAGAGACCGCCGGAGCCGACCGGATTGTCCCAGATCTGGACCTGGGGCGCGCCGCGCAGATAGACCCCGCTGTCCCCTCCGGGCTCGATCTTCCAGTCCACGAAGAGCTCGAAGTCGCCGTAGTCGCCGGCGGTGCACAGGCTGTCGCCCCCGCCGTCGAACACCAGGACCCCCTCCTCGACGCGCCAGTGGTCGCGCATGCGGTGGTCCGCGGTGGCCTGCGCCGACTCCAGCTCCTGCGCCGACATCCGCGCACGCGAGGGCGGATCGGCCACCAGACCCTTCCACCCGGTCAGGTCCACGCCGTTGAACAGGGCGACGAACCCCTCCGGCGCCGTCGGCGCGGGTTGGCCCGTCGCGGTCCACGCCGCCGTGCCGAGGGACGCCAGAACGACAGCCGATCGCCAGGCCATGGTGCAACTCCCGCGCAAGCGCCAGGCGATGACGCCGGCGCCCGCGATCCGGACACGAACGGTCCAGAGCATACCGTTCACGCCGTGCGGGGTGGGTTCCGAGGCCCTCCGTGCGCGCTCAGATCGACTGGCTCATCCTCACCGCCGCCAACCGGACGCAAGCCCGGGCCTACGCGACCCAGCTCGCCCACCGGCGCCGCACGGGACGCCTGCGCCGGGTCGCCCGGTGGCTGGTGGTGCCCGACCCCGGGAGCCGGCGAATCGGCTCCGGCGCGGCGACGCTGCTCGCCCTGCTCCGGGTCGGCCAGCGGCTTTCCCGCGCGAACCCCGGCGCGCGCAGCCTGGCCGAGCTCTTCACCGGTCAACGCATCCTCATCCTCCATTCCGGGGGAGACAGCCGGCGCGTCCCGGCGTACTCCGCGGTGGGAAAGGTCTTCACGCCGCTCCCGATCGAGACGCCCGACGACACGGCCACGACGCTGTTCGACTTGATCCTCGGCGACCTTCTCGATCTGGCCGCCCGGGTGCCGGGCCGTGCGCTCATCGCCACGGGAGATGTGCACCTGGGAGTGGGAGAGACCCCGATCGACACCCGCCGACCCGGCGCCGTGGGGGTGGCGTTCGCGGCGACCGTGGATGTGGCCCGGCGCCATGGCGTCTACATCGCCGATGGGGCGGGATGTCTGACCGGGTTCCTGCACAAGCCGACCGAGCCTTGCGCCCGCGCGGCGGGCGCCATCCTCCCCGATGGTCGCCTGCTCGTGGACACCGGCCTGCTCAGCCTGGACGCCGCGGGCA
>CAYWOF010000289.1:0-5103 GCA_964459825.1 uncultured Phycisphaeraceae bacterium
CCCACACTCTTTCCCTACACGACGCTCTTCCGATCTCAAGCCGTTCTTCGCGGGCATCGAGGGCGCCCAGACCCAGACACCGGCGGTGGGGGGCCGGGCCGCCGGGCGCGAGGAGGTCGAGGCGGCCGAGGCGAGCCTGGTGATCGAGAACCCGGACGGCACGGTGCGGTTTATCTCCCGGACCGGGCGGCATCTCATGATCCACATCCAGCGGACCCTCAAGGAGAACCAGCGCGACCTCTTCGCCGAGCACGTCCTCTCCGAGGCGACGCGCGACGAGTTCCTCGGGCGGGGGCTCGACCCCCGCGAGGCGTTCGACCGCCTCAAGGCCGATGAGCCGGACATCCTCCAGTTGTTCGGGCGCATGCCCATGGGCGAGCACTCGCCCAACGTCTTCATGGAGAAGCTCGGCGTGAACCTCTACCGCGTCCGCGTGACGGGCCGATCCGCGGATGGCCTCAAGTACCGCGGCTTCGACATGGCGCTCGAGCGCGGCGACTGGAAGCTGCGCTGGCTGGTGCCGTGACCGTCGCACGGCCCGTCGCCTGCGTGGCGATGGCAGCGGGAGAGCGGAATCTCAGCTCGTCCGGCCCTGCAGCGTCACCTTCGTGGTCATCTCCTTGCCATCGCGCAGGTAGGTGATGTCGACGACATCGCCCGGCTTGGCGGAGGAGAGGAACGGCATCCACGCCTCGACGTTGTCGATGGTCTTGCCGTTCCACTTGGTCATCCGATCGCCGGCCTTCAGGCCCGCCAGATCGGCGCTCGTGCCCTCGAAGACCTCGCCGATGAGGACGCCCGGCTGCGGGTCCTCGTAGTCCGCGGGCGCGATGCCGAACCGGACGTTCACCCCCCCGAGACCGCCGCCGCCGGACGGCGGAGGCGTTGCGGCCGGTGCGCGCACCTCGATCGGTTTCTGGGCGGTGGGCGGGGCCGGCTGGGTGGTGCGGGCCGGTTGGGCGGCCGGCGGCTGGTCCGAAGGCGCGACGTCGGACTTGCGCTTATCGCCGGCGCAGCCCACGGCCAGGGCGCAACTGAGCAGGAATCCGGAAACGAGCAGCGACCGCCTTGGAACCATGCCCAGACCTCCCTTGGAGTGCCACGGGAGGACCCAACCGGGTTCACCGGCAGGGCCTCCCAGAGCAGGAGTCTATTCCCACAAGAGAAGTGCCGGAAGAACACGCCCCGAGCGGCGGCCGATGCACTCGCCCTCCTTGTACGGCGAAGCCTCTTCCGGGTTGCAGGGTCATCTCGGGTTTCGTGCGCCCGCGACCTACAGTTGGCGCGCCGCGGGGGAACCCCCGAACGGCGTCCACGCACCCCCGAGGGAGAGCCCAGTGCCCATCGCCGAGAAGTCCTCCGCTCCGAAGGCCGCTCAGAACCCGCGCCCTCGCGCGGAGGCGTTTCCGGGATCGACGCGGCCCGGGCCCGCCCATCTGGAGCCCGGTGACCTCTTCGCCCAGCGCCACATCGGGCCGGATGGGGCCGATGTCGCGACCATGCTCCAGTCCATCGGAGCCGGCTCGCTGGGGGAGCTCATCGACCAGACGGTGCCCTCGGCCATCCGCCTGAAGCGCCCGCTGGCGCTGGGCAAGCCCCGGGGGGAGCACGAGCTGCTCACCGAGTTGCGGGCGATCGCCGGCCAGAACAAGGTCTGCCGGTCGTTCATCGGCATGGGGTACTACGGCACGATCGTGCCGGGGGTGATCCAGCGGAACATCCTGGAGAATCCGGGCTGGTACACGCAGTACACGCCGTACCAGGCGGAGATCGCGCAGGGCCGACTCGAGGCCCTGCTCAACTTCCAGACGATGGTGGCGGACCTGACTGGGCTGCCGCTGGCGGGGGCGAGCCTGCTCGACGAGGCCACGGCCGCGGCCGAGGCGATCGCGATGTGCTTCGCGATCGGGGGGGGGCACGAGGGGACGAAGCGAGCGTTCGTGGTGTCGGATGACTGCCACCCGCAGACGATCGCGGTCTGCCGGACGCGCGCCAAGTCTCTCGGGATCGAGCTGAGGGTCGTCCCGGCTCCGACGGTGGATCTCGCCACGGGCGATGTCTGCGGCGTCCTTGTCCAGTGCCCGACGACCGACGGCCGGATCGAGCGCTATGACGACCTTGCGGCACGCGTGCACGCTGCGGGTGCCCTGCTGGTCGCCGCGGCGGACCTGCTGGCGCTCTGCCTGATCCGGCCCCCGGGCGAGTGGGGCGCCGACATCGCCGTGGGCAGCGCGCAGCGGTTCGGCGTGCCGATGGGGTTCGGGGGCCCGCACGCGGCGTTCATCGCGACGAAGGCCGAGCACGCGCGCCGGATGCCCGGGCGGATCATCGGCGTTTCGAAGGACGCGCACGGGAACATCGCCTACCGCATGGCGATCCAGACGCGCGAGCAGCACATCAAGCGCGAGCGGGCGACGAGCAACATCTGCACGGCGCAGGCGCTACTGGCGATCATGGCGGGGATGTACGCCGTCTACCACGGGCCCGAGGGGCTGAGGAAGATCGCGGCGCGCGTGCACGGGTGCGCGGCGGCGCTCCGGGCCGAGCTCGGGGCGCTCGGGCACCGGACGATGGACGGCGCGTTCTTCGATACGCTGCGCGTCTGGCCCAGGGGAGGCCCGGGCGAGGTGCTCGGGCTGACGCGGGAGCGCGGGGTCAACCTGCGCGACTTTGGCGATGGCTCGCTGGGGATCTCGTGCGACGAGACGACCACGCGCGAGGACCTGCTCACGCTGATCGGGTGCTTCGCCGGCGGGAAGCGCCCCGCCTCCTTCGCGGGCGATCGCCCGACCGATGCCGATCTCGACCTCGGGGCCAACGCGCGGACCTCCGCGTTCCTGACGCACCCGGTCTTCAACACGCACCACTCCGAGACGGAGATGCTGCGCTACATCTTCAAGCTCCAGGGGCGCGATCTGTCCCTGGCGCACAGCATGATCGCGCTCGGATCGTGCACGATGAAGCTCAACGCGACGAGCGAGAT
The DNA here is from genome assembly GCA_964459825.1 of uncultured Phycisphaeraceae bacterium. Lineage (GTDB taxonomy): Bacteria > Planctomycetota > Phycisphaerae > Phycisphaerales > UBA1924 > CAYWOF01. The sequence continues at coordinate 2,984 of CAYWOF010000289.1, forward strand.
GGTGCCGGTCACCTGGCCCGGGTTCGCGGACATCCACCCCTTCGCGCCGGCCGAGCAGACCGCCGGGTACCGCCGGCTCTTCGCGGACCTCGAGCGCTGGCTGGCCGAGATCACCGGCCTGGCGGCGGTCTCGCTCCAGCCCAACGCGGGCTCGCAGGGCGAGTACGCGGGTCTGCTGGTCATCCGCGCGTACCACGCGTCGCGCGGCCAGGGACAGCGCGACGTGTGCCTCATCCCGGACTCGGCCCACGGGACCAACCCGGCGTCGGCGGTGATCGCGGGCCTGCGCGTGGTGCCGGTGGCGTGCGACGAGCGCGGGAACATCGAGCTGGGCGACCTGCGGGCCCGGGCCACGGAGCACCGCGACCGGCTGGCGTGCATCATGGTGACCTACCCCTCGACGCACGGGGTGTTCGAGGAGGGGATCCGCGAGCTGGCGGCGATCGTGCACGAGCACGGCGGGCAGGTGTACATGGACGGCGCGAACATGAACGCGCAGGTCGGGCTCACCAGCCCGGCCGCGATCGGCGCGGACGTCTGCCACCTGAACCTGCACAAGACCTTCTGCATCCCGCACGGCGGGGGCGGCCCGGGCATGGGCCCCATCTGCGTCGCGAAGCACCTCGCCCCCTTCCTGCCGGGGCACCCCGTGGTGAGCCCGTTCGACAGCGCACAGCGCCCAGCGCACCCCGCAAACGGGGACACCGGATCTGCGGCCATCGGGCCGGTGTCGGCCGCGCCGTGGGGATCGCCGGCGATCCTCACGATCCCGTGGGTGTACATCGCGCTGATGGGGGGCGAGGGGCTGACGCGCGCGACGGAGATCGCGATCCTCAACGCCAACTACATGGCCCGAAGGTTGGGCGAGCACTATCCGGTGCTGTACACCGGGTCGAGGGGGCGCGTGGCCCATGAGTTCATCCTCGACTGCCGTGGTCTCGAGAAGTCCGCGGGCATCAAGGTCGACGACATCGCCAAGCGGCTGATGGACTACGGGTTCCACGCCCCCACGATGAGCTTCCCCGTGCCGGGCACGCTCATGATCGAGCCCACCGAGAGCGAGCCGAGGGCGGAACTCGACCGGTTCTGCGACGCCCTGATCGCGATCCGCGCGGAGATCGCGCGCATCGAGCGCGGCGAGTGGGACCGGGCGGACAACCCGCTCAAGCACGCGCCGCACACGATGGGCGCGGTGGCGTCGGACGGCTGGGCGCACAAGTACGGGCGCGAGATCGCGGCGTTCCCCGCCCCGTGGGTGCGCGACCACAAGTTCTGGCCGCACGTCGGGCGGATCGACAACCCGTACGGGGATCGCAACCTGGTGTGCGTCTGCCCGCCGATGAGCGCGTACGCGTGAAGCGGGCGGCGCTGCTATGGTTCCGGCAGCGAAGTTCGGTCGGTCGTACCTCCATGGCTTGACGGGCAATCAACGTTACGGAGGTGCACCATGAGCGACGCAGACTGGAACAGGGTCGAGGCTTGGACGGACGAGCCGGGCTTTTGAGCGAACGAGCAAGCGCCGGCGCGGATTCCCGTCCGAGCGCCGCGTGAAACGCGGCAAGCGCGGGGTGGCGACGCCCCTGGGATACAAGGAGTTCCTCGAACGGCTCGGTCGCGACGACCTGTGCCCGTGCGGTTCGGGGCGTCGGTTTCAGGTCTTGCTGCCTTGAATCGGGCCGATTCGACGGATCGAACAGGCACGACTACTTTCAGAGAGTGAGGCACCGGGGCGCGATGGATGCGCCCCGTTTGTTCACTCGCGGTCGTGCGCGGAACAGGCCCGCCAGAACCGGGCCCAGTTGCGCCAGGCGAAGTCCTCGACCTCGTCGCCGGACCAGCCGCGCGCGCCGAGGGCCTCGGCGACCCGGGAGAGATCGCGCGGGCGGTCGATTCCCTCGGGCAGGATCGCGGCGCTGAAGCCCCCATCCATGTCGCTCCCGAGGCCGACGTGGAGTCGATCCCCGATGAGGGCGCAGACGTGCTCGACATGCGCGACGGCGTCGGCGATGGTCGCCCTCCGCGGGCTGTCCGGCGTGATCCCCGGGGCGAGGAAGGCGGAGAAGAGGTTGAGGCCGATCACGCCCCCGCGCCGCCCGATCTCGCGGATGTGGTCATCGCAC
>CAYWOF010000290.1:0-5097 GCA_964459825.1 uncultured Phycisphaeraceae bacterium
GGCGAGCGAGTACGCCACGAGGTAGGCCAGGAGCGCGGGGGGCACCGCCACGAGCACCCGCGCCAGGAGCACGGTCATGGGCCCGACACGCCCCGAGTGCAGCACCGACTTCGTGAAGACCTCGCCCACGCCCCAGCACACGCCCGCCAGCACGGCGAAAGTGATCGCTCTCACGAGTGGTTCTCCGAACGCGTCTCCACGCCGGTTGACACCCTCGGGGGCGCCGACCCTACGCCCGCGCCCCCTCCTTCTCCGCGCGCCGACGCTTGAGCTCCGCATCCACGAAGTCCTCGATCTGCCCGCGCAGCACGGCCTCGTAGTCCCGGTTCTCGTGGCCGGTCCGGTGGTCCTTGACTCGGTTGTCGTAGAACACGTACGAGCGGATCTGCGTTCCCCAGCCGCGCTCGACCGCCCCGCCGGTGGCGGCGGCCAACTCGCGCTCCCGCTTCTCCTCCTCGAGCACCTCGAGCTTGGCCCGCAGGACGCTCATGGCCTGCTTCTTGTTCTGGGGCTGGTCGCGGAACGTGCTCGAAACGACCTGGATGCCCGTGGGGATGTGCGTGATGCGGATGGCCGACGCCACCTTGTTGACGTTCTGCCCGCCGGGCCCGCTGGCGCGCACGAAGGGCGTCACCTCGATGTCCTTGTCGGGGATCTCGAGGTCGGTCTCCTCGAACTCGGGCACGACGTCGACCGTGGCGAAGCTCGTCTGGCGCTTCCCCTGGGCGTTGAAGGGGCTCACCCGAGCCAGGCGGTGCGTGCCCCGCTCGCAGGAGAGGTACCCGAACGCGAACGGTCCGATCACGCGGAGCGTGACCGAGTCGATCCCCACCTCGGAGCCGAAGCCCTTGGCGATCTCCTCCAGCTTCCAGCCCATCCGCTCGCAGTAGTAGAGATACATGCGCAGGAGCATCTCGGCCCAGTCGTTCGCCTCCGTGCCGCCGTCGCCCGCGCTGACCGTCAGGAAGCAGTTGCGATGGTCGTGCCGACCCGAGAGCAGCGACTGCCGCTCGACCCGCTCCATCGCGCCCACGAGCTTGAAGAGCTGCTCGTCCGCCTCGGCCAGAAGGTCCTTGTCGCCTCCCTCGCGGCTCATCTCGTAGGCCAGCCGGGCGTCCTCGAAGCGCCGGACCACGTCGCGCAACGGCTCGACCTGGGCCTTGAGGGCCTTGAGCTCGCCGACCGTGGCCTTGGCGGCCTCCGGGTTGTTCCAGAACCCCTCGGCGCCCATCCGGGCCTCGAGCTCCGCGAGCTTGGCCAGCTTGGCGTCGTAGTTAAAGCGAGTCGCGGATGGTCAAGATCCGCGCCTCGAGGTCGTTGATCACGGGCTGATGGGCGTCGAAGTGCATGGGGCGGAGTATAGGGCCACGAGGCTCATCCCTTTCGTGCCCCCCACGGGCCCGGCTTTTTCTGGGAGGGTCTGCGCCGAATCGAGTCGGCGGTGGCGTTCCACCCGCACGGAGCCACCTTTCCGGAGCCAAGCCATGCCATCGAGATCCCGGTCGTCCCGTTTCGCGCCCCTCACCGCCCTGGTCCTGGCCGCGACGGCTCTGGCCCAGGGCCAGTCCGCCGAGCCCACGCAAGGCGCGGCGGCGGCGCCAGCGCCCGCCCAGGTCGGTCCGATCGTGTCCGTCGATTTCAAGGGGGGAACGCTCGGGCAGTACGTCCAGGCCATCCAGGCGGCGGCCAAGAGCGAGCCGGTCAACGTCTTCATGGATGAGCAGGCCTCCTCGGCCCCCGTGCCGGCGATCGCGCTGCGCCAGGTCGAGGTCGAGTCGGCGCTGGCGGCCGTCACCCGCTACCGCCGCGAGATCATGGACGAACGTGCGCGGGTGCGCTTCGGGCTCGACTTGCAGCGGATCAAACCCGGCGGCGACGGGCGACCCGTGTTCGTGATCACCCGCGGGGACCTCGATCGCGCCCCCGGGCCCGTGGACGTGTACCTCGAGGCCTTCGCCCTGCGCGACCTGGTCCGGGCGCCCGAGGGGGTCGAGCCAGGCCCCGGCACCGTGACGACCATCGAGGCCATCGTCTCGGCCGTGGACTCCGGCCTGGCGATGGTCGGCGATGCGGGTGGGCGCGCGGACGTCAAGTACCACCCCGACGCCGGCATCCTCCTCGTCCGCGGCACCGAACGGCAGACCGCCGTCGTCCGCAAGCTCCTCGGAGAGCTCCGGGATGACATCCTGCGCGCCCGCATCGAGGGGCAGAACGCCCGGATGAAGCAGATCGACCTGGCCGCGGACGTCCGCGAGGCGGAAATCGAGATGAGCCTGCGCCGCGCCGAGGTGGAAGGAGCCGGTCGGATTCTCGACGAGCGCCGGCAGCTCCTGGAGGCCGGCGGCATCCCCACCGCCGAGGTCGCGGAGGCCGAGATGCGCATGCAGGTCGCCAAGGCCCAGCTGGCCAAGGCCCAGAACGACCTCGAGCGCCGCGCACAGCTGCTCAAGGCCACCGGAACCCCGGCGCCGGACGGCCCGGACGGAGCCGGGCGGGTTCCGGTGCCGGCCACGCCGGAGGGAGTACGGAAGCGGATCGACGCGCTCGAGCAGGAGCTCTCGCTTCTGCGGGCGGAACTTGAGAGAATGACGAAGGGAGGCGGGAAGCCCTGAGCGCCGGCGCGACGAGCGCCGCGCTCGCCGAACGCCTTCCCCGTGGAGCCGATGATTGCCCGAGGGTCCCGATCCTGCTCGCGACTCCCGGCCGCCCGGCGGCTGGGACGTCGCGCGCCTCACGCGGGGGATCCGGCGGGGCGACGCCGCCGCCCTCGACCACTTCTACCGGGCGTGGTTCGACCGGCTCTACGCCCGGGCGCGGGGCCTGACGAGGCGGGACGAGTCGTTCTGTCTCGACGTGGTGCAGGAGACCGTGCTCCGGGTGATCCGGGGAGTGCGCCCCATGGACACCGACGCGCAGCTCGAACGATGGCTGGCGAGAGTGGTCCACACCTCGGCCCTGGACCTGTTGCGGCGCGAGTCTCGCCGGACGGCCCGGGAGCGACGGCGCGCCGGCGAGCCCGGCTCGGTCCAGTCCGGGGCGGATGCCGCCGCGCAGGCCGAGCGCATCGCCTGGTTGCACGCGTCGCTGGCCCGGCTCCCGCCTGCCGAGCGCACCCTCCTCGGCTTCCGCTTCGGCCGATCGCGGACGCTCGAGGCCTCGGGTGCCGCGGCGGGGGTCTCGGGGGACACGGCCCACGGGCAGGTGCGCCGGGCCATCGCACGGCTTCGCCGGGCCGGGGAGGGACACGATGAACGGGCCTGAGATTCACTGGAGCGGCCCCGAAGAAGAGCGGGCGATCCTCAGCCCCGCCGGCGAAGCACGGCGCGACGCGATGCTCCGAACGCTCCGGCACGCCCTGTGCGTTCGCCGCCGACGACGCCGGGTCGTGGCTGGGCTCGCGCTGACCGCTCCGGTGGGTGCGCTGGGCCTGACCCTGTGGGTCGCGCTTCGGGACCCCCCCCGTCCGAGCCGAGAACTGGCCGACACGGGTCACCAGCCGCAGGTGCGGCCCGGGCCGACGGACGGGCTCGAGCACGTGAGCTTCGCGATCGTGAGGGCCGACCCGGAGCGAACGCGGGCCATGATCTCGCCCTCCCGCGTGCTCCCGGCGGAGATGCGCCTGGCCGACGATGACCTCCTGATCCTGCTGTCCGAGACCGGCCGATCCTCGGGGTTGATACGGGCCGGAGATCGCGTGATCCTGACCTCCGATCTCCCGCCCCCGCAGCCCGAGCCGGGACCGGGCGCACGCGGGGCGCCGACCTCGCCCGCACCCCTCACGGGCTGACCGCGAGCGGCCGGGAAGCCCTCGTATAGTCCACGCATCGTGCTCGCGATGATCCTCACGGCCGCGAGTCAGTCCCCACCCGCACCGGTGCGATCGCGCCTGGCGTCGGAGGCGTGGGCGCTCTGGCTGGTCCTGGCGGTCTTCGGCGTGGTGCTGTTCGCGGCGGTGGCGCTGGGTGTCGTGCGGCGCCAGGCACGGCGCGAGCGGGAGCGCCGCGCGCGGGCCCACACCCCGATCCCCGACGCGTGGGAGGAGGCGGGACGCCGCCTGCGCGTGGACCCGGAGCCGGGCGACGACGAGGAGGGTGGAGACAGCGCCGACACGCGCATCACGGGATGGGACCCCGAAGGCCCGCCGGAGGACCGAGCGTGAGCGAAACACGCCCCCTGGCCCTGGTCACCGGCGCAGCCCGACGCGTGGGCCTGGCCATCGCGCGCGAGCTGGCCAGGGCCGGGTGCGACCTGATCCTGACCTACCGCCGGAGCGCCTCGGAGGCGCGCGCCGCCTCGGACGAACTCCACGCCCTCGGGGCCAGGGTCCGGCTCGAGCCGGTCGATCTCGACGATCCGGAGGCGACCGAGTCCCTGGGCGCCCGCCTGGCCGCGGACCTCGCGAGCCTCGATGTGCTCGTGCACAACGCGGCCGTCTACGACCCCACCCCGGTGCGCACCCTCGAGGCCCGCGAGGTCCTCCACCAGTTCCGGGTCAACGCGCTCGCGCCCCTCCTCCTCTCGAGGCACCTGGCGCCGCGCCTGGCCGAGTCCCGGCGCCCCGGCGGCGGGGCGATCGTGGCCATGGCGGACATGCACGCCCTCGGGCGCCCCCGCATCGGGTTCAGCGCGTACGCCATGTCGAAGGCGGCCCTGGTCGAGATGGTCCGCTCGCTGGCGCGCGAGCTGGCCCCCCACGTGCGCGTCAACGCCGTGGCCCCCGGCGTCGTGGCCTTTCCGGAGCACGGGGCGGAATCGGACGAGGCCGCCCAGCGCGAGTACCTGCGCCGGGTCCCGCTGGCCCGGGCGGGAACGCCGGAGGATGCGGCCCGCGCCGTGCGCTGGCTGGCCCTCGAAGCCACGTACGTGACCGGTGAGGTGATCCGCCTCGACGGCGGGCGATGGCTGGCCTGAGCCCCGGGGGCGGCCGGTCGCCTACTTCTCCGCCAGCTTCTCGACCAGCTTCGCGCCGGCCTCATTGCCGTTGGCCTGGGCGCGCCGGGCGTACTCGAGGGCCTTGGCCCGGTAGCCCGCGCGATCGAACCAGAGCGCCGCCTCGTAGGGCAGGTGATCGGGCGCCGTCACCGTGAGGGCGATCTC
>CAYWOF010000291.1:0-5081 GCA_964459825.1 uncultured Phycisphaeraceae bacterium
ATGAAGACCGCTATCGCGATGGTGGCCGCCGCGGCGGGCGGAGTGATCGGGATCTCGTCGGGCGCTGCCATGGCCCAGGCCGGCACGGCCGACCAGGCGCGGGCCTACGCCGCCGACCTGACGTCGGACGCGTCCACGCGGACGAGCCTGCTGGCGGCGGCGCCGTCGGGACCGACGATCAAGGGGCACGTGCAGTTCCGGTACGTGATCAACTCGCGCGATGAGGTGCCGGGGGACGAGGACACGGCGTCCGGCTTCCAGACGCGCCGGACCAAGATCGCGATCGAGGGCGAGCCGGCGGAGAACTGGTCGTACGTGGTCCGGGGGGCGTTCGATCGGGCCGACGGGGTGTTCGAGCTCGAGTACGCCAGCATGTCGTACCACGCCAACGAGAACCTGGACGTGCGGATGGGTCAGTACAAGGTTCCGTTCATGCGTGAGGAGCTGGTGGGGTCGGACAAGCAGCTGGCCGCGGAGCGGTCGATCTTCAACGAGGAGTTCAACCAGGACTACTCGCAGCTGGTCGAGCTGTCGAACCAGGGCGACTCGTTCGGCTGGGCCCTGGCGTTCTCGGACGGGTTCGGGACGCGGAACACGGACTTTACCAGCGACGGGGAGGCGGACTGGGCGTTCACGGGGCGGGCCGAGTACAAGGGCGGGGGCGAGTGGAAGCAGTTCAAGGACTTCACGAGCCCGCGCGGGAGCGAGTTCGCCTGGATGGTCGGCGGGGCCGGGCACTTCCAGTCCGGCGGCGACACGTTCATGACGGACGACACGGACATGGCGTCGCTGACGGGCGACCTGAGCTTCGAGGGCAACGGCTGGAACGCCTTCGGCGCCGTGGTCTGGCGGAACATGGACCCGGCCGGCGCGGACGACGTGACGGACTGGGGCGTGGTGGTGCAGGGGGGCATCTACGTGGCGGAGGACGCGGAGCTCTTCGGCCGGTGGAGCTGGGTCATCCCCGACGACGACTCGGCCGACGATGAGGAGTTCAACGAGTTCACCGTGGGCGTGAACTACTACGTGCTCGGCGCCGGGAACCACACGATCAAGCTGACGGGCGATGTGAACTACTACGACGACGGAACGGTGGACTCGATCGTGCCGACGAGCACCGGCACGGGCCTGCTGGCCAGCGATGACTCGCAGTGGGTCGTCCGCCTGCAGATGCAGTTCCTGTTCTAAGGACCGAGGTCACGATCCTTGCTGCGTCGCGCCGGCCGACCCCCACGGGTCGGCCGGTGCGCTTGTGACATCGAGGGAGTGACGGGGACCGTGGCTCGATGAACGGATCGCCGAGAGCGCTCGAGGCGCCGAACCGCGGCGGGGTACGGGCCAACGGCCCTCCAGTGGCCCGCTTCGTGCAAGGGACCCTGTGAACTCCGGCCCGGTTCGGGCCCGGGGGAGTGACGTAGCATCGGCTACGTTCGGTGGAAAAGCGAAGCGCGCGCCGGCGGGCCTTCCCCGCCAACGGCCGAGCCTGCAAAGCGCGAACAGCTTGCGAATCCACAGTACCGTGCATTCTGCACTCACCGATGCGGATTATCGGAACCCGGCCGCGGCGGCAACCGAATCGGGCGCCACTTCAGGACGGGAAGCTCATTCCCGCTTGGAGTCCGCCCCGCCCGGCTGTACCTTGGACGGAGAAGGGGGCCCGCTTTGCTTCGGATGGTCGCCATCGCCGTCCCGCTCCTGCTCGCCGGTGTGGCCGGTGCGCAGACGCCAGGGTTCTGGTCCGTGGGCCTTCCGGCTGGTGGGACTCAGAGTCAGTCGCAGGCACTCTCCGCGGACGGCAAGTTGGCCGCCGGCGTGAGCTCGATCGACGGGACGCCCTACAACCCCGCGCCGGGGTTCATCTGGAACCGGAGCAACGGGCGCTACGACTTCGGCCTCGAGCCGGGCATGCCGCTGGCATCCGACGTCTGGGGCATGAGCTCCGACGGCACCATGCTTGCTGGCAGGATGTACTCCACTCCCGGATACGCCAACCACCGGGCCTACCGCCGCGTGGGCAACGGGCCGTTGCAGGATCTCGGCGTGCTGCCGGGACAGGTCCAGGCCCAGGCGAACGGCATCAGCGGGGATGGAACCATCGTGGTCGGCTCGTCGGAACGCCCGGATGGCCCGTACACCGGAGTGGCGCGCCAAGCGTTCCGCTGGACCGAGGCGACGGGCATGCAAGGGCTCGGGTACCTGCGCCCCAACGGCACCTACAGCGTGGCCCGGGCCATCAGCCGCGACGGCTCGACGGTCGTTGGCGTCAGCCAGTCGGACGGGATGTTTGGGCCCATCGAAGCCTTTGCATGGCGAAAGGGAGAGGGCATGCGCTATCTGGCAGCTCTCCCCGGCGCGCCGCACACCTCCACGACGGCCCGGGCCGTGAATGCTGATGGTTCGGTCGTGGTAGGAGCGTCGCCCATCCCGGCAGGGCCTACGCCGCCCTTCATTGATCACGGGGCCCGTTGGATGGACGGAGTGATTCAGGACCTCGGCACCGTGCCGGGCTTTACGCGCAGCCACGCGCTGGCGGTCGATGACAGCGGCGATGTGATCGCGTGCTCGGTCCAGAGCGGCCAAAGCGTTCTACCCGCGGTCTGGACACCCGCGACTAGGACGGTCCTCTTCACCGACTACCTCGCGGCTCACGGGATCGTCGTCCCATCACACTTTGTCCTCGGGCCCATCGCCGCCATCTCCGGAGATGGACTCACTTTCACCGGCGTGGTCGGCGACTACTCGCTGCCCGTGCCCCGTCCCGTCGGCTACATCGTCACGATCCCCACTCCCGCCACGGGATTACTCCTTGTTCCGCTTGTGTTCTGCTCGCGCCGGAGGCACATTGGGGTTGCCCGGGCCCGAATGGAGCGCCACCCCAAGAACTTGTCCTCGCCTTCTCGATGGGGTCTGCACCGCCCGCGCGCTACGTTGGGCTTGGCTCGGATGGTCGCCATCACCCTCCCGCTGCTAGCTGGCGGCGCTGTGGCCGCGCAGACCCCAGGTTTCTGGACAGTCGGCTGGCCGCCGGGCGGGACATCGAGCATCACGAACGCTCTGTCCCAGGACGGGTCCATCGCGGCCGGAGTGAGTTCGATTCCCCCACAGAGCGCCCCCGGGCTTGTCTGGACCCGCGCCACCGGCCGGTACGACTTCGGTCTTGAACCCGGCATGCCTCTGGTGTCCGGCGCTTGGGCCATCAGCTCAGACGGCAACGTGCTGGCTGGTAGGATGCAATCCACGCCCGGGTATTCCAACTACCGGGCCTATCGGCGCGTGGGCAACGGCCCGCTGCAGGATCTTGGAGTTCTCCCCGGAGAGGTCCAGGCCCGAGCGAACGGAATCAGTGGGGACGGAGGAACCGTGGTCGGCTCGTCCGAGCGTCCCGACGGACCCTACACCGACGTCCTTGGCGAAGCGTTCCGCTGGACCGAGTCTACCGGGATGCAGGGGCTCGGGTACCTGCGCCCGAACGGCACGCGCAGCGTGGCCAACGCCATCAGCCGCGACGGCGCCACGATCGTCGGAGAGAGTCAATCGGATGGGATGTTCGGACCCCAAGAGGCGTTCACATGGCGCGCAGGGGAGGGCATGCGCTATCTGCCCCCGTTGGCCGGCGCGCCACATTCCTCTACGACGGCCGAGGCGGTCAACGCGGATGGCTCCGTTGTGGTTGGCGCGTCGCCCATTCCCGGAGGGCCCAATCCGCCCTTCATTGACCATGCCGCCCGCTGGGTCAACGGCGTGATTCAGGACCTCGGGACCGTGCCGGGCTTCACGCGTAGCCACGCTCGCGCCGTCGACGACAGCGGCGACGTGATCGGGTGCTCGGTCCAGGGCGGGCCGAACCTGCTACCCGCGGTGTGGACTCCCGCGACCGGGATGTTGCTCCTGACGGACTTCCTATCGTCGAACGGGGTGCAACTGCCATCCTCATTCAAGATTGTGACTATCGAAGCGATCTCCGGCGATGGTCTGACCTTTGCCGGGCGAGGTCAGAACCTGACCATCAATGAACCCGAGGGCTGGATCGCCACCGTTCCCTCGCCCGGCACGGCGGTGATCCTCATCGCTCTGCCCCTGTTTTCGCGCCACAGGCGCGGCTGACGGTTTCCGCGCACAACCTGGTCCTCTGCTCGACCGACACGCCCCCGGCGTGCCTCGTTGGATGCGCCATGTTTTCAAAAGGAGACCCCCGATGCGATCCGCCCTTTCCACGACCATCGCCCTGGCCGCCCTGGCGGCCGCGGCCTTGGCTGATCCGCCCGAGCCCCGCCCCTACTTCTTCCTTTGGGATGAGGTCGAGATCGGCGGCCAGTCGGGCTGGACCGGCATCCAGGACTTCGCCTCCCAGGTCGTCCGCGTCGATATCAATGCCGTCGTCCCGAGTCCGAACGAGCCGCCCTACATCGAGTTCGAATCGCACGCCGACTACATCGCCTGGGAGGCGGCCGGCATGGCCCGGGACCAGATCGATGCCGGCCGGACGGATGCGGACCGCATCGCCCTTCTGCTCCAGAACTTCGCCGCGCTCGACAGCGACCACACTCCATCCACGGTCAGTTTCTTCAACGAGGAGGAGGCTTTGGCAGAGCCCGACGGTGGGTGGCCCAACGGACAGCACGAGGTGCCGTACAAGTACATGCAGCCGTGGATGACCCAGGGCCGGATCGACGTGCAGAACTGGCTCATCGAGTTCATCGAGCGGTACAAGTACTGGGCCGACGAGACGGAGTTCGACGTGCCGTGGCCGGTGAGAGCCCACCTGGACAGCGAGATCCGGACCACGAACTGCTGCGCCCGTGACTACACGTACGTCCTGTGGCAGCAGGCGGATGACGACCGCTGGTGGACCGAGCCCGTGCCGGGCTTCGATGCGCCCAACGATACCATGGAGGAGCTGTTCCAGTGGGCAGTCGAATACCACGACTGGGACGCCGACACGCCCTTCGACATGATCGACACGGACCAAGACCCCAACCACGACAACAATCGTCCGTACTTCATCTGGGCGCAGTACATCAACCAGGCCGCGGTCGATGCCGCGATGGGGGAGCTCTACGCCATCCTGAAGAACACCACGT
>CAYWOF010000292.1:0-5080 GCA_964459825.1 uncultured Phycisphaeraceae bacterium
GCTCGACGCGCTGCGCACGCAGAACGACGCCGAGCTGGCGCTGATCCGCAACCGACAGGCGCGCCTGACCTACAGCGTGCCCGCGGCCCTCCCGGGCGCGACGGCCACGGAGCTGCCCGCCCCCGCGCCCAACGAGGGCATCACCCGGGCCTTCCGCGAGTGGCGCACCCGCCAGGCGTCGGAGGTGGAGGCGGTGGTGGCGGAGGCGCAGGCGATCAACCGCGAGGGGCACGACGTGCTCGTCGCCGGCCTGTTCCCCGAGCCGCCCAAGGCCGAGGAGTCGCTCCTGACGCTGGAGTTCGCCAAGCTGCTCTCGGGCGACCCGGAGCAGGGCCGGGCGTCGGCCTTCCACCCGGTCTTCGAGTCCATCAACGCCGGCCCGCCCGCCGACCCGGCCCTGGTGGGGGAGGCGATCGAGGATGCGCGCACCCGCGAGGAGGAGCGCCTCAAGGCGGAGCGCGGCTCGGCGGACATGACGGACGCGGAGAAGAAGGACCTGACGCAGAAGCTCATCGGGTACCGCATCGGCGAGTACCAGCGCCGGGCCGAGAAGATCTCCTGCTACGCCACGCCCGAGTGCCTGCCCGACGGGTTCCCCAAGCGCCCGCCCACGGAGGCGCCCCAGCTCGCGACGTGCTTCCAGAACCAGATGCACTACTGGGTCGTGCAGGACCTGGTCCGGGCGGTGGGGGAGGCCAACAAGGGCTCCGACGGCTCGTTCCTGCCCCTCGAGAGCGCGGTGGTCAAGCGCATCGAGAAGATCCAGGTCGCCGACCTGCCCATCTGGAGCGAGCGCGACAGCGCCCCCCTGGCCGACGAGGAGAACCCGCCCCAGCCGACCGCGGGCGAGGCGGCCCCGCTGGACTTCCAGCGTTCGGTCACCGGACGCCGCTCGAGCAGCACCAACCAGCTCTACGACGTGCTGGCGGCGGACCTGACGGTGGTGGTGAGCTCGGCGCGACTGCCCGATCTGCTCAACGCGATCGGGCGCGTGAACTTCATGACCGTGATCGGCGTGCGCCTGGGCGAGGTCGACGTGTTCAAGGACCTGGAGGATGGGTACTACTACGGCTCCGAGCACGTCGTGCGCGCCACGCTGAAGGTGGAGACGATCTGGCTGCGCAGCTGGGTCGCGCCGCTCATGCCCGAGGTGGTCAAGGGCGAGATGGCCGTGGCGGGTGCGGCCGAGGAGGCGCCCCCGCCGCCGCCGAGCACCCCGACGCCCCCGCGCCCGAGCGGGCGTCCCGCCGGCGATGGCCTCGACGACCTCGACACCGGGCGCGGGCGCGGACGCGGCGGCGGGGGCTGACGCCGGATCGGCGGCGGATCGGGCGGGATCGGACGGGCGACGGGTGCGGACGGAACGACGAGCCGAGGTGAACCATGAAGGTCAAGGGTGTGAACGCGTTCGAGCAGCACGTCGAGAAGATCGTCCTCGCGGCGGTCTCCGCGATCTTCCTGATGGTCGTGGCGCTGCAGCTCCTGACCGAGCCCAACCGGGTCCAGGTGGGCAAGCGCTCGGAGAAGGTGCCCCCCGGCGAGGCGTTCCGCATCGTCGAGGCGGAGGCGAGCAAGGTCCAGAGCTTCATGGACCGCGTGAACGTGGAGGAACTCCTCCCGGCCGCGCCCAGCGTGGACATCGCCAGCCAGTTCCGCCAGCGCCGGGAGATGCCGGTGGCCCCGGGGGGTGCGGCCATCGCGCTGGGCGAGCCCGTCGGCTTCGGCGGTCAGATCGCGCCCGTGCAGAGCGGCCAGGGGGATGCCCCCATCGCCGTGGTGAGCGTGCCGCCGCCCGCGGCGCCGCTGGCCCAGGCCTACCGGGGCACGCTCGATCCGCTCGAGCCCGAGCGGACCGAGGCGCTGCGGCCGCTCCTGCCCAGGACGCAGCCCTACGACAAGGCGTGGGCCAGCGTCGAGGCCACGATCGACGGCACCGCGCTCTTCAAGGCCCTCGACACGGACCCGGACGGCACGTCGGGCCCGACGCGCGCCCTCCCCACCAACTGGTGGCGCGGCAACGTCGAGGTGCTCGGCGTCCGCCTCCAGCGCGAGGAGCGGACGGGCACGGGCGAGTGGACGAACACCACCGACGTCGCGCCCGCCCCGGGACAGATCGACCTGCTCACCGAGATCGGCAAGGACGTGCGGAACCAGGCGGACCTCACGTACTACCTCGGCGAGGCGCGCCGGCTCGCGGAGGATGTCGCACGCCCGGAGTTCTACGCCCTCATCGCCGGGCCCGAGTGGAGCCAGCCGACGGTGGCCATCAAGCAGGCCGCCATCGCCTCCAATCCCGAGATCGACCGGCTCCTCAAGCAGCGTGAGGAGCGCCAGGCGACGCTGGACGACGCCAGGTCGGAGTTGAGCCGCCTCCCCGCCGATCCGGGCACCGGCCCGGGCCGGCTCCAGCCCGCCCCCGGCAACACGGAGGGCGACATCATCGGACAGCCCGCGCCGCGCGCCAGGCCCGGCGAGGACCCGGTGCGCCGGCGCCGGCAGCTCCAGACGCAGATCCAGAACCTCGAGACGCAGATCGACCGCCTCAACAAGCAGCTGGCCCAGGAGGGATACGAGGAGCCGGCCGGGGCGACGTCCGCGACGGTGGCCGGCCGGCCGGCGCCCGCGCCGCGTCCCCGCCCGCTCCTGGAGAACCCGGCGGTGACGCTCTGGGCCCACGACCTGACGGTCGAGCCGGGCAAGACGTACCGCTACCGCATGACGGTGGCGATCAACAACCCGGTGTACGGGCGGGGGGCCTCGCTCATCGAGGCCCAGCAGGACCTGGCCAGGAGCCCGGTGCTCGTGAGCGAGCCCTCGGAGTGGTCCGCCCCGGTCGAGATTCCCGCCGACCGGTACTACTTCATGATCAGCGCCTCGGAGGGCCAGCTGGGCGAGGACCAGCGGGCCACCGCGGAGGTCTACGGCTTCTACTACGGCTTCTATCGCAAGGGGACGATCAGCCTCTCGCCGGGCGATCCGATCATGGCGGACCTGCGCCTGCCGCACCCGAACCTGTTGCCCATCTGGGATGTGCAGAAGGTGCTGGCCGAGCAGGCGGGACCCGGCCAGCCGGGCCTGGCGCCCGCGCCGCCCAGCGGCGTGCCGGTTCCGGTCCCGCCGGGTGGCGACCCCGACACGATCCTCGTCCCAGGCCCCGGCGATCGGGGATTCCCGCCGCCCCCGCCGCCGCCGGCGGGCGAGGCGGGGCAGGGGCGCCCCGGAGAACCACCGATCCCCGCGCTCCCGCGTCACGCGGTCCCCGGGCCGAAGTCCATTCCGGCTGAGCTGGACGCGTACGTGCTGGATGTGGCCCGGAGCCCGGTGGTCGTGGGAACGGGGATCAGCACGGGCGCTTCCAAGACCCAGTTCGAGGTCTTTGTTCGGGAGCCGTCGGGGCAGATCGTGGTTCGGGTGCCCGATGAGGACCGGGTGAGCCAGCTCTACCGGATCGCCGCGGCCTCGGCGAAGCTGGGCGAGACGCAGGGAGCGCCGGTGACCCCCGCGGAGGCCCCGCGCCCGACGGTCGAGCGGAAGAAGAGGGAGCGCTCGGGCGATGACGGGGGCGGTGGCGGCGGCGGCGGTTGACCGGGGAAACCGGAAACCGGCTTGACCCTCCCGGGGGGGGCGCCTAGCCTTCCCTTGCGACTCGACCGGACCGAAGGCGGGTCGTCCAAGGTCAATGTGACCGGCGGAAGGGCCGGGGAACCGGGTTGCCCGGCGCCGGTCTGCCCTCTTTGACAACCGGATATGGACGAACGTCTCTCCCGTTCTCGGGTGGTTCGGGCGGTCGGGCAGCCGGCCGGTCGGATCGCGTGGGAGCGGGGAGCCGCGCCGGCGCTACAACGAGCGTGCCGGCGCGATGTTGCGAAGCATCAACGAGCGCAATGTAGGCGAAAAAGTAGATTGGTTGGTGCCTGGTGAGCACGGCCCAAGGGGGGCGACCCCCGAGGGCGGATCCGAGGCGTGGGCGGCGTGTGTTGGCCGCGGCGTCGGGTTGGTGCGACCGGGCCATAAGGGCGCACGGTGGATGTCTTGGCGTCGAGAGGCGATGAAGGACGCGGTCACCTGCGATAAGCCACGGGGAGCTGGTAAACGAGCCGAGATCCGTGGATTTCCGAATGGGGCAACCCATCCCGCAAGGGATACTTCACTCTGAATGCATAGGGGTGAAGGGCGAACGTGGAGAACTGAAACATCTCAGTATCCACAGGAAAGGAAAGCAACAGCGACTCCGTCAGTAGCGGCGAGCGAACGCGGATACGTCGGCGGGCCGTATGAACCGGATGGAATCCCGGGCCAGAGAAGGTGAGAGCCCTGTAACCGGCAGCCGATTAGCCCTCGAGTAGACTCGGGCTCGTGGAACCCGGGTTGAACATGGGGGGTCCACCCTCCAAGGCTGAGTACTCCTCGACGACCGATAGCGAATCAGTAAGGCGACTGAATGATGACAAGCACCGCGATGAGCGGAGTGAAAGAGCACCTGAAACCGTGCGCTTACAAGCGGTCGGAGCTTTCCATCGCAAGATGGGGGGTGACGGCGTGCTTTTTGCATAATGAGCCGGCGAGTTAGTCTGCACGGCGAGCCTAAGGCCCACCGGGCCGGAGGCGGAGCGAAAGCGAGTCCGAAACGGGCGCTGAGTCGTGCGGGCTAGACGCGAAACCTTGTGATCTACCGTTGGCCAGACTGAAGGGCGGGTAACACCGCCTGGAGGGTCGAACGGGTGACCGTTGAAAAGGTCTCCGATGAACTGACGGGAGGACTCAAAGTGTAATCAAACTGGGAGATAGCTCGTTCTCTCCGAAATAACTTTAGGGTTAGCCTCAGGGATCAAGCGGCGGGGGTAGAGCGACTGGATGAGGATTGGGGTCTACCCGACTACCGTCCTCAACCAAACTCCGAATACCGCCGAATCAGCCCTGGGAGATAGACCCCGAGTGACAATATCCGGGGTCAAAAGGAGAACAATCCAGACCGCCAGCTAAGGCCCCTAATCTCCGCTAAGTTCGAAAGGAAGTCAGACTGCTGTGACAGCCAGGATGTTGGCTTAGAAGCAGCCACCATTTAAAGAGTGCGTAATAG
>CAYWOF010000293.1:0-5072 GCA_964459825.1 uncultured Phycisphaeraceae bacterium
AGATGCACGACGACCTGCTCGACGCGGTGGACTGGGCGGTGGCCCAGAGGATCGCCGACCCGGCGCGGGTGGGGATCATGGGCGGCTCGTACGGCGGGTACGCCACGCTCGTGGGCCTGACGTTCACGCCCGACAGGTTCGCGTGCGGGGTGGACATCGTGGGCCCGTCGAACATCGTGACGCTCCTGAACACGATCCCGCCGTACTGGGCCCCGGCGGTGAAGATCTGGCGCGACCGCGTGGGGGACCACACGAGCGAGGAGGGGAGGAAGTTCCTGGAGAGCCGCTCGCCGCTCGCGTTCGTGGAGCGGATCCGCAAGCCGCTGCTCATCGCGCAGGGGGCCAACGACCCCCGCGTGAAGCAGAGCGAGTCGGACCAGATCGTCGCGGCGATGCAGGCGCGGAAGATCCCGGTGACCTACGTGCTCTTCCCCGACGAGGGGCACGGCTTTGCGCGGCCGGAGAACACCAAGGCATTCAACGCGGTGGCGGAGTGCTTCCTGGCGCAGCACCTGGGCGGGGAGTACCAGCCGGTGGAAGGGGACTTCGAGGGGTCGAGCATCCAGGTCCCGCGGGGGGCGGAGCTCGTGCCGGGGGTGAGCGGCGCGCTGCCGAAGTAGGGGAACGGCGCCGGTGAGGCGCGGCCGGGGCGGAGCCGGACGGGCGAGAGTGGGCTCCGGCGAGGCGGAGGCCCGGCGCCGCTCCGCGGCTCGGGTCCCGCGGGGGGCGGCGCTCGTGCCCGGGGGTGAGCGGGGCGATGTCGAAGGAGGGAAAGAGCGGTTGGCATCGGGTGCTTGTGGTGGCGCCCGCTCCGCGGGCTCGGGCGGGGCGGGCGCGCTGTTTCGCGGGGCTCACGCCCCGCGCTACTGGCTGCCGCCGCTCCGCGGCTTCGGACATTTGGCGAGGGCACGCTTTTGACGGGCGCCGGTGTGCGGGTCGAGCGTTGGCGTCTGGGGTGCTTGTGGTGGCGCCCGCTCCGCGGGCTCCGGCGGGTCGGGCGCGCTGTTTCGCCGGGCTGACGCCCCGCGCTACTGGCTGCCGCCGCTCCGCGGCTTCGGACATTTGGCGAGGGCACGCTTTTGACGGGCGCCGGTGTGCGAGTTGAGCGATGGCGTCTGGGGTGCTTGTGGTGGCGCCCGCTTCGCGGGCTCCGGCGGGGGCGGGCGCTGCGTTTCGCGGGGCTGACGCCCCGCGCTACTGGCTGCCGCCGCTCCGCGGCTTGAGACCAGGCGGAGTTCGTGCCGGGGAGCGGGGTGCTCCCGAGGAGGGGGGCGGCGGCGGGGCGGGGCGGTGCTGGGCGGGAGAGAAAACCGGCGCCGGTGAGAGGCGGGCACGTCCCGGCCCCCCACTCGGCGCCGCACACCATGTCGGGGCTGCTACTCGAGGACCTGGATGTGCCGCTTGGCGCACATGTCCTTGAGGACCTGCGGCCAGACGGTGACGCTGACCTCACCGAGGTGGGCCTTGCGGAGCAGGTACATCATGGTCCGGGACTGGCCGATCCCGCCGCCGATGGAGAGGGGGATCTGGTCGTTGAGGATCGCCTGGTGGTAGGGCAGCTTGAGGAAGTCCTCCTGCCCGGTCATCTTGAGCTGGAGCTTGAGCGTCTCCTTGGTGACGCGGATGCCCATGGAGGAGAGCTCGTGGCGCCGGCGGGTGACGGGGTTCCAGACGAGGATGTCGCCGTTGAGCCCGTGCATGGGGCGGCCGTCCTTGCTCTTAGTCTCCGTGACCCAGTCGTCGTAGTCGGCGGCGCGCATCTCGTGGGGGTAGCCGTCCTTGAGGGTCCACCCGATGCCGTAGATGAAGACGGCGGGGTGGTCCTGGAGGATGGCGGTCTCGCGCTGCTTGCGGGGCTTGTCGGGGAAGCGGTCGAGCAGGTCCTCGGCGTGGATGAAGGTGAGCTCGCTGGGCAGCTCGGGGTACTTGGCGGTGCAGAGCCTGGGGAACTCGCGCAGCACGTGGACCTCGGCGCCCTTGATGACCTTCCAGAGCTTGCGCACGACGTCGGTGAGGAAGGCGAGGTTGCGGTCCTCCTTGCGGATGGCCAGCTCCCAGTCCCACTGGTCGACGTAGGCGCTGTGGTCGTGGTCGAGGAAGTAGTCCTTGCGCACGGCGCGCATGTCGGTGCAGAGGCCCTCGCCGGGCTTCATCCCGAACTGCTTGAGGGCGACGCGCTTCCACTTGGTCGCGGCCTGGACGACCTGGGCGTCGATGGGGTGCTTGTTGTAGTCGTTGGAGATGTGGAACTCGATGGGGGTGCGGGAGCCGTCGCGGTCGAGGTAGTCGTTCACGCCGCTGGTCTTGTCGACGATCAGCGGGGCCTGAACCATGATGAGGTTCAGCTCCTTGCAGAGGTTGTCCTCGATGTAGCGCTTGGCCTCGTAGATGGCCACCTGCGTCTGGCGCGGGTCGAGGAGGGGCTTGTAGTCGGTGGGGAGGACCTTCTCCAGGTCCTCGTAGTTCCCGATGCCGGGACCGGCGAGGTCGGCCTGTTTGCTGGCGCTGATGCCGGTCGTTGCCTTGGTGGTGTTCATCCCGGTCGCTCCTAATCAGGGGTGTCCTGGCGGGGGCAACCCGCCGCCCGCCCAGGGCGCCGTGGGAATGACGAAACACGCGTCCGCACTCCGCGGGTGGGCGGATCTCCCGCCTCCCGCGGACCTCTCTACGCTGGCTGCTCCTGGCGCGCCAGCCTGGAACCGGCCTCGATGGCCCGCTCGTTGAGCGGGCGGTACTTCGCGGGCACGCGGCGCAGGATGGCCTGGCGCAGGCTGTCGGGGGAGACGAGGCGGGCCAGCTCGTTGGTGGCCGCGAGGGCCACGGTGTTGGCGACGACCTTGCTGCCGAGCTCTGTGGCCGCGGCGGTGATGGGCAGGCGGTGGACGGTGCCGGGGCAGGTGACGTCGGGCCCGATGCTGGTGGAGTCGAGGATGACGGTGGTGCCCGGCGCCACCTTGCGGAGGTAGACGCGGGCGGCGTCGAGGGAGAGGCACAGGAGCACGTCGGGGACGACCACCTCGGGGTAGGCGATCTTGCCGCCGGAGATGATCACCTCGGACTTGCTGGAGCCCAGGCGGGCCTCGGGCCCGTAGGTCTGGGTCTGGACGACGTTGCGGCCGTCGAGCATGGCGGCCTCGGCGAGGATGACGCCGGCGGTGATGATCCCCTGCCCCCCGGCGCCGCTGAAGCGGATCTGGACGGTGTCGTTGTTCATGCGCCGACCTTTCTGGCCGCGGCCTCGGCCATGCGGTGGCCATAGAGCGTGCCGTAGTCGGTGCGCTCCTCGTCGCGGAAGACGCCGATGGGCATGAGCGAGCCGGGGGGCATGTCGCCGGGCCCGCCGCAGGCCTCCATGGGGGCGGTGGTGTCGCGGAGGTAGTGGAGCATGTCGAAGGGCTCGGAGACGTCGTTGAGGCGCCCGAAGTAGGTGGGGCAGGCGGTGAGCACGTCCACGACGGCGAAACCCCTGTGCGAGATGGCCCGGGAGATGAAGGAGGTCATCTGCTTGTGGTCGAAGGAGGTGGTGCGGGCCACGAAGGGGGCGCCGGCCCCGAGGGAGAGCTTGACGATGTCGAAGGCCGGCTCGATGCTGCCGGCGAGGGAGGTGGTGCTGCGCTTGCCGAGGGGGGTGGTGGGGGCGAGCTGGCCGCCGGTGAGGCCGTAGATGCCGTTGTTGAAGATGACGGCGGTCATGTCGAGGTTGCGGCGGCAGGCGTGGATGAAGTGGTTGCCGCCGATGGCGGAGGCGTCGCCGTCGCCCATGACGGCGATGACGGTGAGCTCGGGCTTGGCGAGCTTGGTGCCGGTGGCGAAGGCCAGCGCCCGCCCGTGGGTGGTGTGCATCGTGTTGAAGTCGAGTACGAAGGGGGTGCGGCCGGAGCAGCCGATGCCGCTGACGACGACGACCTTGTCCTGGTCGAGCTTGAGGTCGATGATGGACTGGATGAGGGCGTGGACGATGGTGCCGTTGCCGCAGCCGGGGCACCAGACGTGCGGGAGCTGCTTGAGGCGGAGGAACTGGCGGTATTCTTCGCTCATCGCGGGGTGGCTCCTTGCGGCGCCGGGGCGGCGGCGGTGGCGGCGGCGGCGATCTCGCCGGGGGTGATGAGGTGGCCGTCGACGCGTCCGACGTGGCGGACGTCGCAGCGGCCGCCGGCGGCCCGCTCGATCTCACGGACGAGCTGGCCGAGGTTGAGTTCGGGGACGAGGATACGGTCGGCCCGCTCGGCGACAGCGCGGACGAGGTGGTCGGGGAAGGGCCAGAGGGTCTTGAGGTTGAGCATGCCAGCGCGGACGCCCTGGGCGCGGAGGGTGTCGACGGCGGCCTCGGCGGGGCGGGCGGTGACGCCGTAGCAGACAACGGCGAGCTCGGCGTCGCCGAGGAGGTACTCCTCGTGGAAGGCGAGCTCCTCGGTGCGGTCGAGGATCTTGCCGACCATGCGCTTGAGCTCGCGTCCGGCGGCGTCGTCGACGGCGGTGAAGCCCTCGGGCCCGTGGGCCAGGCCGGTGACGTGGAAGCGGGCGCCGGCGCCGAAGGGGAGGAAGGTGTCGTCGGCGAAGGGCTTGAACCCGCGGACCTCCGCGGGGGCGCGGCGGTCGACGACCTCGAGCTCGCCGGGCGCGGGCCAGTCGATGTTCTCGCGCATGTGGGCGAGGACCTCGTCGAGGAGGAGCACGACGGGGACGCGGTGCTGCTCGGCGAGGTTGAAGCTGCGGACGGTCATCTCGAAGACGTCGCGGACGTTGGAGGCGGTGAGGACGATGACGGGGTGGTCGCCGTGGGTGCCCCAGATCGCCTGCATGACGTCGCCCTGGGCGGCCTTGGTGGGCTGGCCGGTGGAGGGCCCCCAGCGCTGGCAGTTAACGATGACGCAGGGGGTCTCGGTGATGGCGGCGTACCCGAGGCCCTCCTGCAGGAGGGAGAAGCCCGGGCCGCTGGTGGCGGTCATGGGCTTGGCCCCCCCCCAGGCGGCGCCGATGATGGCGGAGATGGAGGCGATCTCGTCCTCCATCTGGATGAAGACGCGGCCGTGCGCCGGCATCTCCTGGGCGAGGATCTCCATGACCTCGGT
>CAYWOF010000294.1:0-5062 GCA_964459825.1 uncultured Phycisphaeraceae bacterium
CCGCGCTCGCTCAGCCTGTCTTCACGAACATGGGGCAGACGAACGGCCCGCCCGCCCAACCGAAGGCGATCAGCGCCAACGGCCAGGTGGTCGTCGGGTGGTACGAGACCCTCGGCTCCACCCGCGCGTTCCGATGGACGAGCGCCACGGGGTTCCAGAACCTCGGCGTCCTCACGGGCGGCAGCTCCTCGAGCGCCTACGGCGTCAGCGCCGATGGCTCCGTGGTCGTGGGGGATTGCCTCGTCCCCGGCGCCTACCGCGCGTTCCGGTGGACCCAGGCCACCGGCATGGTCGCCCTCGACCTGGAGCCCTTCGGCACGGGGGGGCACGCGTACGCCGTGAGCGCCGACGGCTCGACCGCCGTCGGCGTTTCCACAAGCCCCGCCGGGCAGCGCGCCTGCCGCTGGATCGGCACAGGCCCGCCCGACATCCTCGGGACCATCTTCGGCGGAGATTTCTCGAACGCCAATGCCGTCAGCGCGGACGGGTCCATGATCGCCGGCGCCAGCGACACGCCCACATTGGTCCACGCATTCCGCTGGTCGCAGCAGCTCGGCATGCATGACCTCGGCGTCCTGCCCGGTGACGACTCCTCGGTCGCCTACGGAATCAGCTCCGATGGGTTCACGATTGTGGGCGGATCCGCCAACACCGTGACCGGCCTCGGCCACGCCGTCCGCTGGGGCAACCCGGGTGGAATCGATGACCTCGGCACGCTCCCCGGGGGCACCTCCTCCCTCGCCTACGCCGTGAACGGCAACGGCACCGCCATCGTGGGCTACAGCACCGTCGGCGGCGGCGAGCGCGCCTTCCTCTGGCGTGGCTCCACCGGCATGCTCGACCTGAAGCCCTACCTGGGCTCGCTCGGCACGTTCATCCCGGCATGGACCCTGCGGGCGGCAACGGCCGTCAGTTTCGACGGCACCGCCATCACCGGCTACGCCGAGTTCAACGGCGGCTTCCCACGGGCCTGGTTCGTCAACAACCTCCCCGGCGGTTGCCCGGGCGACTGCGATGCGTCCGGCACGCTCTCGGTCAACGATTTCATCTGCTTCCAGACCCGCTTCTCGCTCGGCCAGCCCGTCGCCGATTGTGACGGCAACGGAGTCTACAACATCAACGATTTCATCTGTTTCCAGACCCACTTCGCCCTTGGTTGTTAGGTAGCGCGCCGCTGTGGAGCGGTACGGTTCCTCGGTCTCTTGCCCGGGAGCCGGAAACCAGGGTGCGGCGGCGGGCTCGCCTCAGAACATCGGGTAGATGAACGGCGCGGCGGCCGTCGAGCCCAGCACCACGAGCACGCCGATCAGCAGCAGGACCGCGATCACGGGGATCAGCCACCACTTCTTGTTGTGGATGACCAGGTCCCACAGCTCGGCGAGCACGCCGGGGTTGGGGCGATCGGCCTGGCGCTCGAAGCGGTCGGCATCGGACGCTGGATCGGGCCTGGGTTCGGGCGTCATGGCGTGCTCCGGCGGGGAGCCAACGGAGGTTCCCGGGGTGTCGATCAGGACTGTCGGAAGTAGCGCGACGGGTCGCGGGCGGGCCGGCGCGGCGACCAGTACGTCCCGGCCGCGCGATCGAACCGGCGGTGGAGCGGGTCTCGGCCCACGAGGCGCATCGCCACGCCGACCGGGGTGATGACGCCGTAGAAGGCGATGGCCAGCACCCCCATGGAGAAGGTCCAGCCGATCGGGAGGGCCGCGAGCATCCACCCCCGATAGAGGGCTCGCCCCGTGGACGGGGACGCGAGGACCAGCGCGCCCCCCGCCACCCCCACGAGACCCCCGATGGCCGTGAAGACGGCGCGGGTCGTCGGACCATCCAGCCCCGCGCCGAGCGCCGCGCGGGCCCCGGCCCACGCCCCCAGCAGCCCCAGGGGGAACGCCGCCCCCGCGAGCTGGCGCCGGCGCGGTTGCTCCGCGTTGAACGCCAGCGAGACGGCCAGGGCCGCACCGGTCGCCGCCGCGGCGTAGAGCAGCCCGGTCCCGCCGGTCCCCGCCAGGCGCCCGAAGACGAGGAAGAACACCGCCCACAGGAGGGCGAAGACGGCCAGGTCCTTCCGGCTCGGGTCGGCCTTGATGTCGATCAGGGGCACGGGTCGGGACTCCTTCGGAAGTCGGGCAGGCCCATCAGGGGCTGGGGGCGCCGTCAGTCGAGCTGGAACTGGGCCAGGTACTCCTCGTTGCGGACCTCGCCGCCGCCGGGCTGCTCCTCCTTGAGCAGCACGTAGCGTTCGAGCACGAGGACATCCATGTTCGTGCCCATGAAGCAGCGGTAGGCGTCCTCGGGCGTGCAGACGATCGGCTCGCCGCGCACGTTGAAGCTGGTGTTGATCACCACGGGGCAGCCCGTGAGGCGCTCGAAGGCCCGGAGGAGCCGGTGGTAGCGCCCGTGGCGCCGGGCGTCGACGGTCTGGAGGCGCGCCGAGTAGTCCACGTGCGTGATGGCGGGGACGACCGAGCGGACGACCTTGAGCTGGTCGATGCCGTGCGCGCCCTGGCCATCGTGGGCCAGGCGCTTGTCCTCGCGCACGGGCGCGACGAGGAGCATGTAGGGGCTGGGGCGCCCGCGGGCCAGGTCGAAGTAGTCGCCCGCGCGCTCCTCGAGGACGCTGGGCGCGAAGGGCCGGAACGACTCGCGGAACTTGATCTTCAGGTTCATCACCGACTGCATCCTCGTCGAGCGCGCATCGCCGACGATGCTCCGGCACCCGAGGGCGCGCGGGCCGAACTCCATCCGCCCCTGCACCCACCCCACGACCTTCTCGTCGGCCATCAGGCGGGCCACCGCGTCGGTGAGGGCCTCGTCGGTGTCGTAACGGCGGTAGCGGGCGCCGCGCCGGTCGAGGAACTCGCGGATGCGCGCCTCATCGCACGCGGGGCCCAGGAGCGAGCCCGACTGGCCGTCGGAGGGATCGGGCGTGCGCGGGCGGTCCAGGAGCTGGTGCCAGATGAGCAGCGCCGCCCCCAGCGCCCCGCCGGCGTCCCCCGCCGCAGGCTGGATCCAGATGTCGTCGAACGGCCCGTCGCGCAGGATGGCCCCGTTGCCGACGCAGTTGAGCGCCACGCCGCCGGCCAGGCACAGGTTCTTCATCCCCGTCACGCGGTGGGCGTGGCGCGCGCACCGGAGCATGATCTCCTCGGTCACCTTCTGGATGGAGGCGGCCAGGTCCATCTCGCGCTCGGTGAGCCTGCCCTCGGGGGCCCGCGGGGGCCCGCCGAAGAGGCGCTCGAAGCGCCGGTTGGTCATGGTGAGGCCCTGGCAGTAGCCGAAGTACGACATGTCCATGCGGAAGGAGCCGTCCTCCTTCAGGTCCACCAGCTCGCGCAGGATCGTGTCGTAGTAGCGCGGGCGCCCGTAGGGGGCCAGGCCCATGAGCTTGTACTCCCCGGAGTTGACGCGGAAACCGGTGAAGTAGGTGAAGGCCGAGTAGAGCAGGCCCAGCGAGTGCGGGAAGCGCAGCTCGTGCGTCAGCTCGATCCGGTTGGCCCGCCCCACGCCCAGGCTCGTCGTGGTCCACTCCCCCACGCCGTCGAGCGTGAGGATCGCCGCCTCCTCGAAGGGGGAGGGGTAGAAGGCGCTGGCCGCGTGCGACTCGTGGTGCTCGGGGAAGACGATCCCGCGCCGGTAGCGCCCGCCCAGCCCGCGCCGGATGGTGCGCGGGAGGAAGAGCTTCTCCTTGAGCCACAGGGGCATGGAGGTGGCGAAGGAGCGGAACCCCGCGGGCGCGCAGGCCAGGTAGGTCTCCAGCAGACGCTCGAACTTGAGCACGGGCTTGTCGTAGAAGCCGACGAAGTCCAGCTGCCCCGCGTCCAGGCCGCCCTCGTGCAGGCAGTACGCGATCGCGTGCACCGGAAAGCGGTGATCGTGCTTGCGCCGGCTGAACCGCTCCTCCTGCGCGGCGGCGACGATCCGTCCGTCCACCACCAGCGCCGCCGCGGAGTCGTGGTAGTACGCCGAGATGCCCAGGATGGCGGTCATCGGGTCGGCCCTGGGGTGAGTTGGGCGCCCATCGCGCGATAGGCCTCGGCGAACGGGCCGGCGGTGCGCTGACCCTCGTCGACCAGGGCCCGGGCCCGCTCGGTCTGACCCGTCTCGACCAGGGCACGGACCAGCGCCTGGTCGGCCAGCA
Source organism: uncultured Phycisphaeraceae bacterium (assembly GCA_964459825.1). GTDB lineage: Bacteria > Planctomycetota > Phycisphaerae > Phycisphaerales > UBA1924 > CAYWOF01. The sequence continues at coordinate 4,136 of CAYWOF010000294.1, forward strand.
GGCGGTTGAGGTCCGTCAGCCGATCCCGTGCCCGCTCGAGGTACGGGATGGACGCGGCGAACTCGGCGCGGAGCTGGTGCAGCTCGCCGACGAATCGCTCCGCCGCGCCCGTCGTGCTGCGGCCCGACTCGATCAGGAACCGTCCCCGCTCGATGGCGCGCAGCGCGGCGTCCCGATCGCCGTCGTCGATCGTCCCATGCGCCTGGCGCCGGCAGTCGAGCGCGTGGAACGTGAACTCCAGGTCCCAGGAGCCGTAGGGCGTGACCGAGTCGGCCGCCACGGCGAAGAGACGCCCGGCCTCCTCGACGCGCCCCTGCCGGTAGAGCGCGCGGGCGACCATCCCGCTGATGGGACGGTTCTCCGTCCGGTGGGTCGCCGGGTCCTGCCAGGCGCGGAGCTGCTCGACGACCTCGGGCGAGGATCGGGCCTCGATCTCGCGGCACACGCCGTCGAACCGCTCGAAGAACCCGGGGTTCGTCTCGCGGAAGAAGGGGATCGCCGCCAGCGTGCGCATGGCGTGGGCCGCCGCGTACGCGTCGTACGGGTTGGCGCCGAGGCGGGCCGCGTACGCGTTCGGGTCCGGCAGCGCCTCGACCCGCTCCGGGTCCACGCCGGCGGGAGCGGGGAGCGTGGCGAGCGCTCGCACGATGGTCCGCGCGACCAGCTCCTGCCCGCGCAGCGACGGGTGCACGTGATCGTCCATGAGCTCCCACCCGACCGCTCCGCCGGGGCTGGCCTCGCGGAACGCGCCCTGGAGGTCGCACAGCACCGCGCCGCGCGCGGCCGCCCGCCGGATCGCCGCGACCGAGGCGCCGGGCGGGCGCCAGGGCATGGGGTCGAGGTCGATGGCGCGCTGGAACTCGGCCGAGGCTTGCTCGTGGCGCCCCTGGGCGTGGCGGACGCGCCCGAGGAGGTAGTGGGCCGTGG
>CAYWOF010000295.1:0-5036 GCA_964459825.1 uncultured Phycisphaeraceae bacterium
GCCCCTTGGGCGTCAGGCCGTAGAAGCGGTACCCCGCCGCCCAGAGGGGGTTCACGGTCGCCTTGGCCTCGGCCCAGGGCATGCGGATGTTGCGGATGGTGCGCTCGTCCCAGTGCACGTGAGCGGGGGTCAGACCGAAGTCGTCGGGACGGACCAGCGGATTGGACGAGACGATGACGTTGGGCAGGTAGGGGGTCGTCTCCGGGCTCTCGCGGTGAACGACGAAGTTCTCCCCGTGCGTGATCGCCTCGGGGATGTCGCAGTACGCGTTGAGCCGTCCCGTGTCGGTCCAGAAGGGCATGTCGTCGTGGACGCACTCCCAGAAGGGCATGCGCGGGTAGGTGCGGAAGAGCAGGAGCGCCGCCCCGGGCTCGCCGAACTTCCCCGCGAGGATCTCGTCCACCTTGTAACCCCGGGTGGTGGTCGAGGCGTCGAGGATCCGCTGGATGTAGACCTTCACGCCGTCCTTCTCGTCGTCGAGCACGAACTTCCAGTGGTCGGCGAACCGCCGGTCCCCGGTCTCTGCGCCGAGGGCCCGCGCGGCCTGGGCGAGGATGACCACGTCGTCACGCCCCTCGCCGTGGGGCTCCACCCCGCCCGTCCAGAGCTGCAGGAACGGGTTGGAGCACGAGGCGGTCATCTCGAACGTCCGGAACTCGGGCCAGGAGAGCGCCGGGAGCAGGATGTCGGAGTACTCGCCCGTGGAGTTGAGCTCGATGTCCTGCGCGACGATGCAGTCGATCTTCGGGTTGACGTTGAAGAACATGTCGTAGGCGTGCTTGGCGTTGTTGAACAGGTTCACGTTCGTGAACCAGAGGAACTTCGTGGGCGTCGGCATGTGGGTGTCGCCCGTGAAGTTCCGACGCCCGTACTTCGGCGTGTCCACCACCAGCGGCCGGTCGCCGTGGTTCCAGTACGCGGGCTCCTCGTCCTTGGCGTACTTCTTCACCTTCATCGCCGGGCCGGGCGCGCCCGCGTCGAGGTTGGGACTGAAGGGGTCCTCGAGCAGATACGCCGCGAGCCCCGCGCCCACGCCGCGGGCGCCCTGGAACAGCGCGGCCTTGTAGTTGCCCGCCCAGGTGTGGCAGCCCGTGCCGTACCGTCCGATCGACCCCGTGAGCATGAGGGGCAGGTAGAGGGATCGATTGGCGAGCGTGGCGTGGAACCAGTGGTTGATGCCCTCGCCGACGTGGATCGCCACCCCCCGGCCGGCCTTCGCCGTCTCCCAGATGTCCCGGGCGAGCCGTTCGATCAGGGCCGGGTCGGCGCCGCAGATCTCGGCGGCGGTCGGCGCGTCGTAGTCGCGCAGGTGGACGCGGTAGGCGTCCCAGAGCGTCATCGCCTCGACCTCGGTGCCGTCGGCCAGCTTCAGTCGGCCCGTCCAGGAGAGCCGGGGCCGGAGGCCCTGCCCCTCCATGCGCCGCCCGATCTGGTCGCGCGTCAGGGCGCGCGGCTCACCCGAGCCGTCATCGATGACGACGAAGTCGTGGCCGATCTTCGCGTACTGCTCGTCGGTGATGTTCTGGACCGCGTACGAGGGCCCGTCCCTGGCGAGCCCGGGCGTGTAGCCGGGGAACACGTCGGCGGCCCGCACGCGCCGGAGCGTGTCGGTGCGCACGAGGAGCGGGAAGTCGGTGAATCCGTTGACGAAGGCCGGGTCGTACCAGCCGTTGTCGATCATCACACGGGTCACCGCGAGGAACAGCGCGGTGTCGGTCGCCCCCGGTCGAACGCGGATCCAGTAGTCCGCCTTCGTGCACCCGGGCGCGTACTCGGGGACCACCATCACGATCTTGGCGCCCCGCTCCATCACCTCGTTGAAGAAGTGGGCCTCGGGCATCTTGTTCTCGGTGAAGTTGGTCCCCACCGAGATGTGGAGCCCCGAGTGGCGCATGTCGTTGAGGTCCACGTCCGACGCCTGCAGCCCGTGGACGTAGGGCATCCCGGGGGCCTGGTCCCCGTGCCAGGTGTAGTTCGACCACATGCGCCCGCCCAGGGCCTGGTCCGGGGTCACGCCGCGCAGCCGCTCGTCGAGGAGCGCGAGCATGTTGCTCCACCGGTAGATGCCGTACTTGCCCATGACCCCGAGCAGGCCCATCCCGCCGCGCAGCTTGAAGCAGCGTGTGCCGGCGCCGTGGCAGGCCTCGATCATCTCCGGCTCGTAGCCGTCGGCCCTCAGGCGCTGGACGCCCTCGGGGCCGGTGTAGGTCCGCGCGATGGCGACGACGGCCTTGGCGTGGTACCGGTACGCCTCCTCCCACGTCACGCGGACGAACGAGTCCGTGCCGCGCGAGCTGAACTTGTACTTGTCCCGCAGCTCCGTGGCGTCGGACAGGGGAGGGAATCCGTCGTCGGCCCACTGCTTCCAGCCCCGGCGGATGAGGGGGGACGTCAGGCGGTGCGCCCCGTAGACGCGGCGCTGCATCTGGTAGCCCTTGGCGCACCCGCGCGGATTCCAGGCGACCGTCGAGCGGTTGCCGTACAGGTCGCCGATCCGCCCCCCGTCGTAGTTCTGCTCCGCCCGCACGAAGATCCCGTTGCGCACGAACGCGCGAAGGCGGCAGTTGGCCGTGTCGTTCGGCGCGCAGACGAAGGTGAACGTCCGGTCGTAGGCGTACTGGTCGCGGTAGATGCGCTCCCAGTCGCGCGAGGGGTAGCTCGCGAGCGGATTGGGCTGGCCCGGGATGGCCGTCAGAGCGGCGGTGCCCGCGTCCCAGCCCAGCAGCAGCACCCCGCCGCCGGCTCCGATCGCCTCGATGAAGCGGCGCCGGGACATCTCCGGCCGCCGCGCCCGACTCCCACCGTTGGATCCACGGCTCATCGGTCACTCTCCGTGCTCGAGCCGGCCTCGGGCCGGCGGACTCACTCGCGCACCACCAACCAGTGCCAACCGGAGACCAGCTTCACTCCATCCCGATCCCCCTTCGAACCGTCCCAGACCGCCAGGGCCACCGCCAGACGCCTCCCGGGCTCCAGGGCGACATCCAACGGCTGGCCGGTCCGGGCCGGGCGGAAGAGCGTCACGAACCAGTGCCCGTTGGCCCACACCGCGGTGCTCTGCACATCCTGCATGGCCTCGGCCTGGTACGTCAGCGTGCCAAACCCCTCGGCGTTGGCCTCCAGCGTCGCCCGATCCACCAGCGCCGGATTGGCGTGGGTGTTCCCCACGGCCACCGCGGTCCGGTAGAGCACCTCGTCCTGGCGCAGGTCCTCGTTCACCACGCCCCCGGCCCCGACGGGATCGGCGCCGTGCACCGCGCGGTCCACCTCACCCGCCAGACCGAAGTGATGGAAGTTCCCCGGGCTCAGGGTGCGCGGATCATCGGAGTCACCCCGCCGACCGCGCGACGCGTCGTACTGGCGGCTCGCCTTCCAGTGCCAGATGTTGACGGGTGCCGTTCCCGCGCTCTCGGGCAGGTCGACTCCCATCGGCAGCGCCGGCACCTCGTCCCCCAGCGCGAACATCACCGCGACCCCGTCGGGGAACCGGCCGCTGTCCTGCTCGACATCCGGAGTCGGATCGTCCCACAGCAGATGGAATCCCGCGAGGTCTCCGGCCCGCACGGCCGCCACGTCCAGCGCGGTCGTGCTCTCGGTCCGTTGCCAGAGCGGCCGGACCACCACCGGGACCATCGGGAGCGGGACCCAGCGCGTGTCCGACGGATCCAGCAGCATGGCGGCGTCCACAGCGTGCGTGTGGATCTCCGCGCCGGCGAGCTTGATGTCGAAACGGCGCGCCGGGGCGAGGCTCTCGATGAACGCCACGAGCGCCCAGACCCTCCGATCGTCCTCGGGGGCGTCCTTGCGGGTCTCGATGAGCAGCGGCCCGTATCCGGCCATCGGGGTGCCGGGTACCCCCTGGACGATCGTGCGGTAGAGGTCGTAGGCGCCCGGCCCCGACTTGTACTGGCCCGACGCGAGGTCGCCCGGACGAATGGGACGCCCCATGGCATCCAGCAGCCCACGGGCCGCCGGCCCATCGCCGCGGCCCGACGGCCCATGGCAGTTCACACAGACCATCGTCCTGTACAGGCTCGCCCCCTCGTCGATCAGGCGCTGGCTCGTGGGCGGTCGCCGACCGATGCGCGCCGACGCGGGGGGGGTGAACACCGGGGCGTCGGCCTCGAGCGACGTCACATAGCGGGCGAGCAGCGTGATCTCCTCGTCCGTCAGTACCTGGGCGAAGCCCGGCATGGCGCTGCGCGCCAGCCCGTTCCGGATCACGTGCGCCACGCTCGCCACCACCGTCACCGTGTTCCCGCCCCGGGCGGTAAACCGCAACGGACTGTCTCGGAAGGCCCGCGGCTTGGGATAGAGCTGCTCGGCGGCTGGGCCATCCCCGTGCCCCTCGATTCCGTGGCAGGAAGCACAGTGACGGACGTACAGCGTGCGCGCCATCTCGGGAACCGCCCCGGCGTCGGCCAGGGTCGTCACGCCCTCCCGTCCATTGTCGGAAGCAAGGGACGAGCGCTCGCCATCATCCGAGCAACCCGCCATCGCGCAGACCATCAGCGCCAGCCATGCCCCGGTCGCGAGAACGACGCCCCTTCGCATGTCGGCTTCCCTTCTTCCAGCTCGAGGAGACCGAACCGTTCGATCCCAGGTGGGCAAGTGCTCGCGGCATGCCCGTCCGTGAAAATTATCGGATAAAAGGATAGTCTATTCCTTTGTTTTCGGCTCCGCAAGTGCCCATGGACACCGGGTGGGGAACCGCGGTTCCAAACATATACCGACTATTGATGGCCCGTCCGGATTCCGACAAAACCTCGCCGCAGCGCCACACCGCGGCCCAAGTCCATGCTCTCACTTGGCGATGGGATCGCCGCTCCACAAAGCGAGCTACGCATCCCGATTCGACCCCGGCGAAACTACCGAACCGAGTGTCGCCGCGGATCGATAGGCGGAGAAGACCGCCGTTGGACAGCACACAGCAACGCGCCCGGGCAGGCTCGAACTGCCGACCTGCGGTTTAGGAAACCGCCGCTCTATCCAACTGAGCTACGGGCGCTCCCAACCATCCATTGTTGGAGCCTCGG
>CAYWOF010000296.1:0-862 GCA_964459825.1 uncultured Phycisphaeraceae bacterium
CGAAGCACGTCAAGAGAGAGGTCGATCGGGGTTCGGGGGCTTCGGGACCGAGGATCGGGCGGGGTGCACGGAACGGGATCCGGCTGGCGAGCGCGTTGGCGGCGCTGCTGGTGGGCGCCGGCGCGGCGGTGGCGCAGCCCACGGTCTCGTGGGTGGCACAGGAGTTCATCGATCCGCAGGAGGTTGGGTACTACGACGAGGGGGTGGAGGCGGTGTTCTGTGTGGATGGTTCATTGGACCCTCCCGTGGAGTACGCCTATGTCGTGGGGACCCTCGTGACGGGGAGCGGGGAGAGCGTCCTGGCGGTCTACAAGTACGAGGTCGTTCCCAATGAACGCGATCCGGGGGAATACCTCGCCGCGTATCGATTCCCACCCGTGGGTGAGACAGAGGGACCGAGCGGCGGGGCCGGAATCGCCATCGACGGCGACGGGAACGTGATCGTGGTGGGGTACACGCCGATGCTGCCGAACGGGGAGTACCCGGAAGAGATCGTGGGCTCCAGTTCCAATTACGTCACCATCAAGCTCAACAAGGACCTCACTGCCTTTACCGACTGGACCACCACGCATGGCCCCTACCCCGGCGTCCGCATCTACAACGGCCCCGACGATGGCGCCGATGCGGCGATCGATGTCGGCCTGGACCGTGAGACCGACGATGTGTTCGTCACCGGCACCTCGTTCGACGAGACCTGCGGCGGGTTCCCGACGCCGGCCAACGGTTCGACCTGGGGCCGTCTGAAGACCCTGTATCGCTAGTTCCCGACCGGAGGCGCGAGCCTCCATCGGCATCACGAACGCCTCGAGGGCCCGGCATTCGCCGGGCCCTCGTCGTTCCCGGGACGCGGCCCCGCCTCCCC
>CAYWOF010000296.1:872-5024 GCA_964459825.1 uncultured Phycisphaeraceae bacterium
CACCGGCACCTCGTTCGACGAGGACACGGGCCGGGATATCGTGTCGCTCAAGTACATCGCCGCCACGGGCGCGCCCGACACGACCTGGTCGGGAGATGGAGTGGTCCGCTACAACAACGATGCGGAGGATGGCGACGACGTCGCCGCCGAGCTCGCCATCGCCTACGTCGTCGTCTCGGAAGACACGCTCGCGTCCCACCTGATCGTGGTCGGCAGCTCGGAGGGGTACGGCACGGGCTGGGACATCGTGACGCTGCACTACGATGCCGCGGGAGGAGAGGCCTGGGTCCACCGCCTCGCCACCGAGGCGGACGAGTTCGGCACGGGCATCGCCAAGCACGACATGGCGCCTCCAGCGGAGGAGGTGACTCTCGATCTCTTCGTGGGCGGCTACGGCATCAAGCCCCCCGACAGCTTCAGCCTGTACTCCAATCCCGGGATGACCATGCTGATTCCCGTTCCCGACTACGACTACATTGCGTTCGCCCTCGACCCGGTCACCGGCGGGTACGAGTGGACCGCACCGGGGCAGGAGGCGGTGCACTACTGGGACGGGGATGGCGGCCAGTTCGGCAACGACGACTTCTGCGCGGACATTGCCTTCTGGGGCACGCCCGCGCCCACGAACGATGGCTGGGTCGTGCTCACCGGGCGGTCCCGCACGGGACAGTACTTCGACTGCGCCACCGTGGCGATCCTGAACGGGGAGGCCGGGTGGGAGTGGGAAGCGCAGTACGCCGCCTCGGATGGCGAGGATGGCGGCGCCGCGGTCCGCATCAGCGACTACGGCGTGTTCGTGGGGGGCTGGGCATCGCCGGACGAGGAGCCGCAGGACTACCTCCTCCTCAACTACGACCTCTCCAACGGCGGCCTGAACTGGGATGTGCTCTACGACTTCAATGATGAGGCGGGTGAGGATGTCGGGTACGGCCTGGCCCTGTCATCCACGGGCGCTTCGGCCGTGGTGACGGGGGCCCTCGGGGGCGACTCGACCAACGGCATGGGTTTCGACTTCGGGACGGTGCTCTGGGAGCCATAGGAGCCCCGGCATGAGACTCCGAGCCCATGTCCAGCTGAATCGGCCGCGCCGGGGCCAGCGCTCCGGCGCGGTGTTGGGCGCGATGCTCGCCCTGGCGCTGGTCGGACCGGGCGCGCGGGCCCAGTGCCAGCCCGTCTGGTCGACGGTGCAGGGCGGCGTGTTCGGCCAGTACAACCCCGCCGATGCCGGCGTTCTCGGCCTCGCGACTTCTGATCCGGACGGCGCAGGGCCCGCAGCCGTCGCGCTGCATGCCGGTGGCGGGTTTAGCTACGGCGGCTTTGTCCCGGCCAGACGCGTCGCCCGCTGGGGCGGGTGGTCGTGGGCGCCGTTGGGATCGGGCATCAGCGCCTCCACGGATCTGGTGGAGGCGGTCGCGGCCACGGGCGATGGGTACGCCGGCTCGGTTCCATCCCCGGGCGTGTACTACGGCGGGACCTTCCACAGTGCTGGTGGCGCGCCCGCCGAGAACATCGCTGGCTGGATCAACGAGGAGTGGCGCGGTCTGGGGGCGGGCACACCCGTCTCGGTCTGGGCCATCGGTGTGCACGACGCCGACGGCCCGGGCGCCCTCGGCTCGGCGGTGTTCGCGGGCCCCGCATTCGGAAGTGCGACGGCGTCTCCCGGCATCGCCCGCTGGGACGGTGTGGCTTGGGGACCGGTCGGCAGCGGGCTGGGGCCCTACTCCCCCGGGCAGCAGGTGCATGCGCTTGCCTTCACCGTCTTCGACGACGATGGCCCGGGGCCGCGGGACTCGGCCCTCTACGTCGGCGGGAGCTTCTACTACGCCGGCGGACTGATCGCCCCCAACCTCGCGCGCTGGGATGGATCGAACTGGGCGCCCCTCAGCACCACCGTGTATCCCGGCGGCGATTCCGTCAAGGCCCTGGCCGTCTTCGACGAGGATGGCGATGGTCCGGGCCTTCCGGCGCTGTTCGCGGGGGGCGGCTTCACCATGTCGGGCGGGGGCAACCTGCGCCGCATCGCTCGCTGGAACGGGCAGGAGTGGTCCGGTGTCGGGGGCGGGGTCGGCACCGGATCGGTCGACGCCCTGTGCGTGTTCGATGAGGATGGCGATGGTCCCGGCCGCCCCTGTCTCTTCGCCGGGGGATCGATCGGATCGGCCGGGGGCCAGACCGTGGCCAAGATCGCCAAGTGGGACGGCCAGCAGTGGCACAGCGTCGGGGGCGGTGTTTCCGGATGGGGCGGCTTGACCTGGATCTACGCGATGGCCGCGTTCGATGAGGATGGCCCCGGCCCCAACCCCGGCGGCCTGTACGTGGGCGGGTTCTTCAAGTACGCCGGCGGCGTGCAGTCCAACGCCATCGCCCGATGGGGCTGCCCCCTCGCGCCCCAGTGCTACCCCAACTGCAACGGCGACACCACCGCCACCGGCGCGGCCAGGCTCGACGTGAGCGACTACATCTGCTTCCAGACCAAGTTCGCGCTCAACCACGCCTACGCCGATTGCGACCAGAACCAGGTCCTCGACATCAACGATTACATCTGTTTCCAGACCAGGTTCGCGCTCGGATGTCCTTGAAGCGGTGTCGCGGTGGCGCGGGGATGGTGGCTGGAGCGGGGATTGACCCGCGATACAATGGCAGGCGTCCGCCGAGGCGTGCGCCCGGGCGGGCCCGAGAGGAGATCCAGCCATGTCGAGTCGTACCAGCTTGCTGGCGTGCGGCGCGGTCGCGTCCGTGGTGGTGCTGGCCGATCCCGCGTCGGCGCAGCCGTGGTGGTGGCCGCCGCAGAACGGTTTGACCGTGCAGCCCTCGTGCATCGATCCGTCCATCCCGGCGCAGCTGACGGTGGGCGGGCAGTGGCCGGACAGCTGCGCGCCCAACACGATCCTGGTGACCGTGGGCCCGGCGCCCGGGGAGATCGACCTGTTCGTCAGCCGCGAGCCGCCGCCGACGGTCTGCCTGACGGTGATCACGAACTGGTCGCTGGGCGGCTCGCCCGGGCTGCTGCCGGCGGGGACGTACCGGGTGTACGCGACGTGGATGCAGGCGGGGCAGCCGCAGTCGCAGCGGACGTTCCTGGATGAGTTCACGGTGGTGGGCGCGTGCGGCGGGTGCTACCCCAACTGCGACGGGAGCACGGCGCCGGGCGGGGCGCCAACGCTGAACGTGAACGACTTCATCTGCTTTCAGACGAAGTTCGCGCTCGGGGATCCGTACGCGGACTGCGACCAGAACGGGGTGCGGAACGTGAACGATTACATCTGTTTCCAGACGAAGTTCGCGATCGGCTGCCGGTGAACGAGCCGGTCCGGCCCGGCGGCCGGCGCCGGGGCATCCATGCAAACGAGCAAAGGGAGAGCACTGAATGACCCGCATGAGCTCTTCGTGGGCCGCGTGCCGCCTGGCACGCCGGCTCGGTGCGACCCGCGTGACGGCGAGCGCGGTGCTGGTGGCGATCGGCGCGGCACCGGTGCAGGCCCAGTGTCCCATCGAGTGGGTGCAGGCCTCGGCGGGGGTTCCGGCGGTTCCGAGCGATCCGCCCATCCGCCAGAACCACGCCGCGGCGTATGACGCGGCCCGGCAGCGAGTCGTCGTCTTCGGGGGGTTCCTGGGGGGCTTCGGGCGCTACGGCGACACGTGGACGTGGGACGGGGCGGCGTGGTCCCTGGCGCACAGCGGCGGTCCATCGGCCCGGGCCAACCACGCCATGGCCTACGACGCGGCGCGCCAGCGTGTCGTGCTGTTCGGCGGCTCGGACGGGACGCCGCTGGGGGACACGTGGGAGTGGGACGGAGTCAGTTGGACGCAAGCGGCTCCGGCGGCCTCGCCGGCCGGTCGCTTCAACCACGCGATGGCGTACGACAGCGACCGGCACGTGGTGGTGCTGACGGGGGGCTTCTCCACCGTCCGGCACAACGACACGTGGGAGTACGACGGCGTCACGTGGACGCAGCGCACCGAGCCGGGCTTCACAAACTACCTGGGGCGCAACGGGCACGGCATGGCGTACGACGCGAGCCGCCAGACGATGGTCATCTTCGGCGGTTTCGGGGGCTCGCCCTCGGCCCGGCTGGCCGACACGTGGGAGCTGGGTCCGACCGGTTGGACGCTCAGTCCCCTCGTGGGCCCGAGCGGGCGGCAGTACCTGGG
>CAYWOF010000297.1:0-5023 GCA_964459825.1 uncultured Phycisphaeraceae bacterium
AACGTGACTCACCTACGCCGCCATCCACTTCCAACTATGAATGGGACACGCTCCGTGCACGTGGCCGCCTACAGCACCTTCGATCCCCACGTCTGGGTCTTTGTCACCGGAACTTCTCCCGCCACGAGTCAAGGCAACAACATTGTCACGCTCGCGTATGACGACTTGGGGTCTGCGCCGGCCGGTTCGCCTACGGCATGGTCGTTCAATCGGACTGGCGTGAGCCTCGCCGATGAGGCGGTGTCGATCGATGTGCAGGAGGAGGTCGAGTCGGGCGAGCGATGGGGCGCGGCGTACGTGGTCGGGGCCAGTCGCAACGGCGACAACTGGGACTACGTGACGCTGAAGGCCAAGTCCACGCAAACCGGGTCGCTGGTCTGGTCGATCTTCTACCCCACGAGCACATCCATCGAGAGTGCCGACGATTGGGGTGTGGCGGTAGACGCCGTGGATTACCTCACGGGCACGAGTGCCACGGGCAATGGCGCGTTCGTGACCGGCATCGCGACCGATACCTCGGTGTACGACGCCAGCCTCGACTGGCTCACGGTCCTCTACCGTGAGATCGACCCATGAGGCCGACAGTGCGGGGCGCGATGCTGAGCGTGCCCGGGCTTGTGGCGGCGTGCGCGTGTCGGGGGCAACCGGCGGCGCCCTACTGGTGCCGACCCACGGGGGGCGCTCCCGGAGGCCTTCCGCACAGCCTCCAGGTTTTCGACGACGGCACGGGGCCAGCGCTCTACGCCGCCGGCCAGGCCTACGGGACGATCCGACGTTGGCGCGGACAGGCGTGGGAGATCGCAAACTCGGGACTTCCGAGTCAACTCCAGTTTCCCTCGCTGGCAGTTCTTGACGATGGGTCAGGTCCGCGGCTGTGGTGCTTTGCCTCCTGCAGTGGCAGTGGGTGTCCGGGTATCGGTGTTGCGTGGAAGATGCGTCCCGATGTCGTCTGCGCTCTGGCCTCGCTCGAGTACGTGTGGACCGGGTCTGCGTGGCAGACGGGACCGACGGAACTGTTTGCCCGCTGCACGGCGGGCTACACCTTCTACCACAAGCGCCACGAGCCCCACCTGTCGCACGACTTCGGGTCGGGCATGGCGATCTACGGGGTGGTCGAGCGGATCGTCCCGGCTATCGAGTCGGGCGTGGCGCGCTGGAACGGCTCGGGATGGGACATCATCGGCGCCGAATGGCCCCCCGGTGGAGATGATGTCTGGCACATGGTCGTTCACCACGACATCGACGGCGACAAGCTCGTGGTGACGGCGCAGTTCCAGGGCATCGGCGGTGTCGCAGCCAACAACATCGCGATGTGGGATGGCGAGCGCTGGTCCCCGCTCGGGCACGGCGTCAGCGGCCACCGCTCGTTGGCCTCGTACGACGACGGGACAGGCCCGGCGATCTATGTCGGCGGCGAATACGAGCTCTACATCCCCAATCCGGCACTCTGGAACATGGCCAAGTGGGATGGCAAGGAGTGGACGCCGGTCGGAGGTGGCCTCAACTGCGCCTCACCCAACTGCATCCAGCAGGTCAACGCGCTCGGCGTGTTCGATGATGGGCGAGGGCCCGCGCTCTTCGCCGCCGGAGCGTTCAATCGCGCGGGCGGGCTGCCGGTGAAGAACATCGCCCGCTGGGATGGCCAGACCTGGGAACCGCTCGGCGCCGGCATCGGTTTCCAGGTGGACAGTTTCGCCACGTACGACGACGGGCGGGGCTCGTCGCTCTTCATCGCCGGCTCCTTCTCGTCCGCAGGCGCCGGGATCTCCCCCGGCGTCGCCCAGTGGGTCGGCACGATCGGCCAGTGCTACCCCGATTGCGACAACAACCAGACCCTCAACGTCTCCGACCTCATCTGCTACACCAGCAAGCTGGCCCTGCGCGACCCCTACGCCGACTGCGATGTCGATGGCGACTTCGACGCCACGGACCTCGTCTGCTTCCAGACCAGGTTCGCCCAAGGCTGTCCGTGACCCTGCGGGACGAATCTGCCGCGGGACGCAGATCGCCCCGACACGGTCAGCGCCGGCGCGAAACAAACCGGCCGCCCGAGGGGGCGGCCGGTGGGAAAACTCGGTCATCCGATGGCGCCTACCGCGTCCCGGCCTCGGCGGCCCTAGCCGAGGAGCGCGTGAAGGCGATCTCCATGCACTTGTACTCCTTGCCCGAGACCGGGTCGGGCCCGAACATCTCGAGCGTGAAGGAGTCGGCGCCCGTCCGGCGCTCGATCTCGCGCATCACCACCGCCTTCTTCTGGATCGGGCAGTTGTAGGTGAACTTCCAGTTGAGCGTGCTGCCATCGGAGGCCAGCTCGCCCGTCCCGGTCATCATCCCCGTGCCCATGTTGTCGATCCAGGTGCTCTGGAACTTCTGCCCGACGTTGTCGAAGCCGTAGAGCGCGAACCCGTTGAACGGGCCCATGCCCGGCATGTCGCCGGTGATCTCGCAACGCAGGTACCGGCCGTCCATGATCGGCGCGTACGTCGCCGTGCACTCGCTCACCATCGGCTCGGCGCCCAAGGTCATCCACATCGTCGTCTTGCCGGTCCAGACGCCCGCGAGCTTGCCCAGGTACGCGTGATGGGGGCCCGGCGTGCCCGCCTCCATGCACGCCTGCATCATCTCCTGCGTCATGCCCGGGGGCAGCTGCATGTCCGGCTGCGCCGGCGGCTGGGCCGGCTTGGCGTCCCTGGGCGGCTGGGCCAGCGCGATCGAACCGGCGATGGCGGCCAGTGCCGCGACCGTGACACCAGCGGACGCCAGACGAGAGAAACGGCTCATGCGGATCCTCCTTCCAGAGTAGTGGGTGCGGCGCCCGATGCCTGCCCACGACCAGGCGCCTGTCGCGTGATCATACGTTCGCGCCGAGCCCCGGGACCCGGCCGTTGGCCCGGGGTCGGACATGAGTATCCGAAATAATGCTCTCGCCGACGTCCCTCGCCCGGAACCGGGCCTGGGGCCGACGGTACAAGCACCACCGTGCTCCGGCTGCTCGTCTCGCTGGTCATTGCGCTCCAGGCCGTCCCGCCCGCGGGCCTCTGCGCGGTCGCGCTCGCGATCGGTCGGTCCGCCTGCGCGCCACCAACGGCGTGCGCTGTCGCCCCCGTCCAGGCCGCTCGATCGAGCTGCTGCGGCCCAGGCCTCGGTCCGTGCCATCGGGCGGGATCCGCGTTGGCGCAGGTCGCCCCGGCCGATCGCGCCGGGGGCGCGTCCGCGCGGGTCCCGACGGGAGGTTGCGAGCCGTGCCGTGGCCCTCGATGCGCCCCGTGCAACGGCCAGCCCGCCGTGCCGGGCGCCTCCGCGCCCGACTGGCTCACGCGGGTCAAGCACCAGCCGCTCATTGGCCTGGCGCCGCGCTGGTCCGGCCCAGTCCGCGCGATCGCCGGCGAGGCCCAGGCGCGTGCCGGTGCTCCGGCGATCGCCCCGCACCGGCTGCGAAGCACTCTCTGCATCTGGGTGATCTGATCGGCGCCCGCGCGTGCGCCCATCCGCGCGCACGCGAACGCGCATCATCGTGCCAGTTCACACCAACAGGTCAGTCGGGCCGCGCGCTCGTCGAGCGCGCCGCCCCAGGAGATTCTCCATGTCCAAGTGGACTCGTCGTTTCTTCCTCGCGGCCGCGCCCGTCGCGGTCGCCATCGTCGCGGGCTTCACGGCACCGCTCGGGGCCTCGTCCAGGGCCGATGCCGCTCCGGATGGGTGCTGCCGACCCGAGAACTGCCCGCCGGGCTGCTGCTGCTGCCCGGAGTGCTGCGAACCCGGCACCGGGTGCGAGCGGGCGTGTGAGTCCGGCCGGTCCTGCGAGGGCGGTTGCCCGAGCCCCGAGGGGTGCGATCAAGCCCCCGCGCCGGCGGCGCCGGCGTCCGACACCGGCTGCTGCGGCTGATCGCGGCCGCCCCACAGCCACGCCATGATGGCCAGGGCCCCTCGGATTCGAGGGGCCCTGTTTCATGGGCGGGACGTTGGTCCGAGGAGGCCGGCGCCACGCCGGCCGGAGGGGCTACTTGTGAGGCGCAACGAGGAGCCGGCGCGTCCAGACCGCCGCGAGCGTCGCCGCGCCCAGCAGGACCGCGCCGACCGCCTGATGCAGTGTCGGGATGATCGTCCCCACCAGCGTCGGCGCCGGGGCGTCAGCGGCCTCCTCCGGACCGGGAATCGGGGTCGCCTTGGTCCCCAGGACCACCATCAGCGTGACGAGCCCGAGGGCGAACTGGAAGAGCACGGAGTGCCACATCGCCGTGCCGACACGCCGGAGCAGGGGCAGCCCCGGCTCGACACGGCCGGCTCGGGCCGTGGACATGCCGACTCCCACCGTCATCGCGACCACCAGGACCGAGAGGGCGATATGGGTGTAGAGCGCGTGGGTCTGGCCCATGTGGCGGTACAGCGCGCCCAGCACGAGCTGGAGCAGGAGCACCCCGACGAGGATCGCCGTCGCACGGTGGAGCTTCCCCGCGCGGGGGCGCTCCAGGGGCGGCGCGCCGGAGCGGAAGCCGGGGCTCAGGCAGGCCGCGATGCCTACCGCGATCGCGAGCACGACCTGCCCCCCAACCCCATGGATCAACGCCAGCGTCTGCTTGCTGAGGTTGACGCGCTGGCCCCCGATCCAGCCCTGGATCACCACGAGCACCAGGAGCCCGATGACCGCCAGCCGCAACCAGCCGCGCCGGTCGCCGATCAGGACCCAGAGGGTCAGGACGATGGTGGTGGAACCCACCAGCGCACCGAAGAGCCGGTGGTGGTGCTCCAGGAAGACCCGCGGGTTGGTCATGAGGCTCAGCGGGTAGAGGAACATGTTGGCCCCGAACGAGTCGGGCCACCCGCGCACGGACAGGCCGGCATCGGCACTGGTCACCAGACCGCCCAGGAGCAGCAGGGGGACGATCGATGCGCCCGTCAGGATGCCGAATCGGGCCAGCCAGTCGGGCGCCGGGCGCGCCGCCGACGGCGACCGGGCCCCGAGGCGGTTCCCGACCATGGCGGCGGCGGCACCCGCAGCCCCGCAGAGGAGCAGGAACCCCAG
>CAYWOF010000298.1:0-5023 GCA_964459825.1 uncultured Phycisphaeraceae bacterium
CCTCGTCGAGATCGCCGCGCGCCGCGGCGTCCGCTTCCCCGATCTGCTGGCCCGGCGCGCCGCCGACCCCGAGCGGCGCGGGCGCCTGCCCACCCACCGCCTCGCCTGGCCCGGGCACGAGGAGTTCGCCTGGTCCGAGGAGGAGGCCCGCGCCATCGTCGCCCGCCACGCGCTCCGCCTCGACGACACCGTTCTCGACGGCGCCGCCGGGAACGCCACGCCCGCGCAGGCCGCGACCACCGTCGCCCTGCGCGAGCTCCACGAGAACCGCGAGCTCGAACGCCTCTTCACCGAGCTGCGCGACCTGGGCCTCGACGTGGCCGACTACGACCTGTGCCAGCAGGAGTCCGACTCGGGCGAGCGGACGCCCGCGCGCTTCGCGTGGATCGCCGAGGGCAAGGCGGGCGGCGCGCCGACCGCGCCCGAGCCCGCCCAGGTCGAGGGAGACGAGGCCGAGCCCTCCGGGGATGGGCCCGTCGCGACCGCCCCGCGCCCCCGGCCCGGCCCGGACACCCGGGTCGTCGAGGCCCCCAACCTCGCCTCGATCCTGCACGGGCTCCACGAGATCGGGCGGCGCGGCATGGAGATCAAGCGCTTCAAGGGCCTGGGCGAGATGGACGCCGAGCAGCTCTGGGACACCACCATGGACGTCACCCGGCGCGTGCTCCTCCGCGTCACCTGGGACATCGCCAGCGATGCCGACTCGCTCTTCTCGATCCTCATGGGCGAGGAGGTCGAGCCCCGCCGGCGCTTCATCGAGGACCACGCCCTCGAGGTCAAGAACCTCGACGTCTGAGCTTGCACTCCCGCTCCAGGTTCCCATAGCCATCGATCGGTCCGTCCGGCGCGGCCCGGCGGGGGGCCGGCGCGCCCTGCCCGGCCACTTGCCGTCAACCCCGTCCGCGTTCGTGACGATCGATCCCCGGACCGGTCCTCCGCGTGGTCCGAGAACGGACGGAGCCTGCCGCTTGAGCCAGTCCCAACGCCCTCCGAGCCCGACCGACGCGACGCGTCTGGAGTCGCACTCGGGCGGCCGTGCCAACAGCATCAACCTGCAGGGGCGTGAGCTGCTGCGCCTCTTCGAGCAGTTCGACGCGAGCGAGGCCGCGGGCGCCAAGCGCCGGCGCGACTTCGTCCGCTGGCCCTTCCGCCAGCTCGCCATCGCCATGCGCGTCCGCACCGGCCAGGGCGATGTCACCATCCGCGTGGCCTGCCGCAACCTCTCGCGCGGGGGCATCTCCGTGCTCCACGGCGCGTACATGCACCCCGGCACGCGCTGCGTCGTGGCCCTGCCGCGCGTGGGGCGCCCGCCCGCCGTCGTGGAGGGCGTCGTGGCGCGCTGCACCCACCGCGGGGGGATGGTCCACGAGATCGGCGTCCGCTTCGCCGAGTCCGTCAGCGTCCGCGAGTTCGTGCGCCACGATCCGCTCGCCGAGGCCTGCAGCTTCGAGCACGTCGAGCCCGAGTCCCTGCACGGGCGCCTCCTCCACGTCGAGGACTCGCCCTTCGACGTCAGGCTCGTGGCCCACTTCCTGCGCAACTCCAGGGTCCGCCTGCGTCAGGTCACCGACGCCCTGCGCGCCCTGGAGGTCGTCCACGAGGGCTGCGACCTCATCCTGTGCGACGCGCACGTGCCCGACCTGGCCGGGCTCCAGCTCGTCCGCGACATCCGGGCGCGCGGCGTCACCACCCCCATCATCCTGTCCACCAGCGACACCGGCCCCGGCGTTCGCGAGGCGCTCATCCAGGCCCGGGCCGACGCCTACCTCGTCAAGCCCATCACGCAGGATGGCCTGCTCCGCGCCCTGGCCGAGTTCCTCATGGCCGTTCCCGACGAGGAGTCCCCCCCATCGTCGGGCGACTCCCCCGAGGCCGTCGCCGGCCTCGTCGGCGACTTCGCCCAGGTCCTCGACCAGCAGGTCGTTCGCCTCCAGCAGGCGCGCAAGCAGCGGGACGCCAACGCGTGCCGCGCCATCTGCCTGCAGATCAAGTGCGGAGCCCCCGCGGCGGGCCAGACAGCCCTGGCTCGCCTCGCCCACGACGCCGCCGACGTGCTCGCCCAGACCGGCGACCCCGGCGCCGCCGCCACCGAGCTCGACAGCCTCCTCGAGGCGGCGGCCCACGTGCGCCGTGCGGCCGCGTAGCCCGCGCGCCGCTCAAGGGTGGCCAACGGGACTCGAACCCGCGACACCCGGGACCACAACCCGGTGCTCTGCCAACTGAGCTATGGCCACCATCCGAAGGCCGCGAGACCGGCCCTCACCCCGTGGCCCCAACCATACGAGCCGCACCCGTGCCCGGTCAATGACCGAACCATCAACGATCGCGTCGCCGCTCGAAAACACCTTGAAACTGGCCGAACACGCCCCGGCCCTCCTACGCTTGGGGTCCTATTTGGAGCCCCAGAGAGGGAGCCATTCGATGTCCAACGCGATCCTCGGCGCGCTCGACCTGTCCCCCGAGCGTTGCCTGCGCAACCTGTCGCCCGCCGACCTCATCGAGCGCGCCCTGCTGGCCGGCGAGGGGCGCCTGGCGTCCAACGGCGCCCTGGTCTGCATGACCGGCGACCGCACGGGCCGCTCCCCCAACGACAAGCACCTCGAGGACACCCCGGCGATCCATCCCCACATCGCCTGGGGCAAGGTCAACCAGCCGATCCCGCCCGGCGCCTTCGACGCGGCCCTGCGCATCGCCGTCGAGCACCTCAACGCCCAGAAGCGGCTCTTCGCCTTCGAGGGCTTCGCGGGCGCCGACCCGGCCTACCGCCTCGGGGTGCGCGTGGTCACCGAGCAGGCGTGGCACGCCCTCTTCGCCCGGACCCTCTTCATCCCCCAGGGCTCGCGCGCCGCCGGAACGAACGCCGGCCCCTTCAAGGCCGACTGGACCATCCTCAACGCCGGACGCCGGCGCCTCACGGCCGAGGAGCAGACGCGCCTGGGCCTCAAGAGCCCCATCCTCATCGCCCAGAGCCTGGAGCGCCGCCTCGTCGTCATCCTCGGCACCGAGTACGCCGGCGAGATCAAGAAGAGCATCTTCTACGCGATGAACTACGACATGCCCGACCGCGCCGTGTTTCCCATGCACTGCTCGGCCAACGTGGCCAAGTCAGACCCGTCCAACGTGGCGCTCTTCTTCGGCCTCTCCGGCACCGGCAAGACCACCCTCTCGGCCGACCCCAACCGCGCCCTCATCGGCGATGACGAGCACGGCTGGTCGCCCAACGGCGTATTCAACTTCGAGGGCGGGTGCTACGCCAAGTGCATCAAGCTCTCGCGCGAGGGCGAGCCCCAGATCTGGAACGCCATCCGCTTCGGCTCCGTCCTCGAGAACACCGTCATCGATCCCGCCTCGCGCCTCCCCGACTACGACTCGGCCAGGCTCACCGAGAACACCCGCGTCACCTACCCCGTGGACTTCATCGATGGGGCCGTCATCCCCTCCGTCGGCCGGCACCCGAAGAACGTCATCTTCCTGACCGCCGACGCCTTCGGCGTCGTCCCGCCCGTCTCGCGCCTCAGCCGCGAGCAGGCCATGTACTACTTCATCAACGGCTACACCTCCAAGCTGGCGGGCACCGAGGCCGGCGTCACCGAGCCCCAGCCCAACTTCTCCACCTGCTTCGGCGGGCCCTTCATGCCCCGCCCCGCCCAGGTCTACGCCGGGATGCTCGCCGAGCGGATCGCCCGGCACCACGCCGACGTCTGGCTCCTCAACACCGGCTGGACCGGCGGTCCCTACGGCGTCGGCTCACGCTTCAAGCTGGCCTACACCCGCGCCTTTGTCACCGCCATCCTCGACGGCTCCCTCGCCCGCGCCCAGTTCACGCCCGACCCCGTCTTCGGCCTCCCCGTTCCCCGGGCCGTCCCGGGCGTGCCCGCGGAGGTGCTGGCCCCCCGGGCCACCTGGAAGGACGGCGCCGCCTACGACGCCCAGGCGCGCAAGCTGGCCGGGCTCTTCCGCGACAACGATGCCAAGTTCGACATGCCCGCCGAGGTCCGCGCCGCCGGGCCCAGGGGCTGACCCCCCCGGGCGCGCCGCCCCAAGCCGATCCGTCACCGTCGGCCCGTGGGCCCCACCGTCGCCGGCTCGCTCGGGTCCCGGTGGGGCGCGGCCCACAGCATCCACGAGCCGGGGTCGGCGCCCATGCGCCGTCCCAGGTCGGCGAGCGACTCCATGGTCTGCTTCTGGAAATCCCCCGCCACCGGCGGACGCCAGTCCTCCGGGATGCAGGCCACACGCACCTCGATGTCGGTGCCGTGGAACGCGTTCACGTAGTCCACCTGCGCGGCCAGCCAGCGCACCTCCGCGATCGTCGCCGAGCGGATGGCCGTCGCCAGGCTCGGCGAGAGCACCGACGGCCACCGGCGCTGCACCGACCGGGGCTGCTGCGCGAGCTGGTTGTTGATGATGACCCAGTAGCGGACCTTCGGGACCGGCACCTCCGGGTGCGCCTCCGCCCACCGGCGCAGGAACCCGTCGGGTGAGCGGGGATCGAGGCGCAGCAGGACGTTGGCCGTCACACCGCCGTCGCTGTAGAGCGAGCCGTCGAGCTCCACCGGCGGGAAGGCGGCGGGGATCGCCGCGGAGGCCATGAGCATGCTGTGGAGCCGGCTCAGGTCCCCGCTCGCCAGGGCCGCCTCGGCTTCCGGGCCGACGTTCCAGATCTTCTGCCGCCCGAGGTCCAGATCGGTCGCGCTGATGGCCAGCACCTTGCCCTTGCGGGATTCTCCGGCCATCCGCTCCACCATCGAGCGGTCGACGGCCGCGCGGATCGATCGCTCCAGCTCGCGGACCACCATGAACGACGGGTTCGAGGGCAGGAAGAACAACGGCCCGCGACTCTCGATCCAGTTCCGCCGCGGGTTCCGGTAGAATCGCTCCACGGTGAGGCAGGCCTCGTCCGTGCCGATGTAGGCGAACGGCGCCAGCAAGGCGCCGGTGCTCACGCCGGTGACCGCGTCGAAGTCCGGGCGCCGCCACGCCGGGTCCGCGACCGATCCCCATCCCACCAGGAAGCCCGCCC
>CAYWOF010000299.1:0-5011 GCA_964459825.1 uncultured Phycisphaeraceae bacterium
CCGGGGCCCGCGATCGCCGACCCCCTCCGGGCCCCGCCCGGCCGATAATCGCCCCGTCCTCCCCACCGGCGCACTCTGACGCGCGTCGCGGACCGGCCCCTCACGCCCGGCCCGGAGCCGCCCGATGGTCTGCGTCCGGGGAGGGACAGGCCGATGACCGATTCGTTCACGCAGGGAACCGGGCGCGCCCCGGCGTTTCCGGGCTTCGCGTCGCCGGTGCTGGCCGCCCTCGCCGGCTCGTGCATGGCCGTCGGCACCACGGCGTGGCTGGGGGCCGAGTGGCTCAGGCAGTCCGTCGTCGGCCTCCCCGCCGGTGCCTGGGTGATCCTGCTGGCGACGGCCGGCACCGCCGCGTTGCGCCATCTGCGGCGCCGGGGCGAGCTGGGCGCAGCGTCGTTTGCGGCATGGACGGCGCCGAGCGTCGGCGCATCCGCCCCGCGCAGCGCGCCGATGACCACGCCGGTCGCGCCGGGCGGCGTTCGCCTGTTCCTCGCCAGCGATGACCCGGACGACGCGAGCGAAGCCGGCCCGGCGCCCTCGGCGCCCATCGCCGCGAGCGTGCCGGCCACGCCGACCGTCGGCGACCACGCGGGTCGTCTCGGGCGTTCGGCCTGGTCCTCGGTCTCGCGCGCCGCGAGGGCGGCCGGCCTGGGTGAGGCCGTCGAGCGTGTGGAGGGGGGGCTCGGCGCCTGGATCGACCGCGCCCGCGGGCGCCAGGGCGCCCTGCGCATCGGCATCGACGCGTCGCCCGACCTGGGCGCGGCGCTCACCCGCGCTCCGGGGGCGCTCCCCATCGCGTGGGCGCGTGTCCCCCGCGGGGGGGACGACCAGGCGGACCTGGCGCGCCACCGCCTCGACGCCCTGGTCCGCCAGCCCGATCACGGGCCCGTGCGCATCGTGACGCCCGAGCTGCCCGGCAAGGATGCCGCCTGGTTCGACTGGTCCGAGCAGCCGCCGCTGGCCTACGCCTCCGTCTTCCCCGCGCGGATCGATCCCTGCCGCATCACCCTGTCCGATGGCGAGGACGCCGGGCACGCGCCGGAGCTGCTCCGCGGGCTGGTGGAGGCCGCGGCGGCGCTCTCGCGCACGCCGGCGCGCCTGGACCTGGCCGACCGGATCTCCGGCCGGCGGATCCTCCCCGACCCCGGCCCCCATGGCGCGCCCGGCGAGGGAGTCCTGCTGCGCCTGCTGGAGCTGGTGGTCTCGAGCGAGCGCGCCCGAGCCCACACGCACGCCGCGCGGACCGGCGCCCGCGTGGTCGGGGCCTGGGCCTGCACGAGCGACGGGTGGATCGACATGGCCACCCGCCGGCGGGGCGTCGAGGTGGCGGGCGCTCTGCTTCCGGACGATCCCGCGGCGTTGCTGCGTCTGGCGGCCGTGCGCTTCGCCGACACGGACGACGAGCGCGCGTTCGACGCCATGCTCCGGGCGTACCGGGCCCTGCGGGACGCGAGCGCCGAGGTCGTCGGCGATCCCCTCGCCTTCCTGCAGTCCGAGATCGAGCACGGCCTGCCCGGGCCCATGACGCTCGGGCGCGTCGCGTCGGGCATCGGGCTCCTGTGCGCCACCACGCCGCCGGATCGCCTGTCCCTGGTCCGCGATGACCTCCTCGACGACATGCGCTACTCGGGCTGGCTGGTCGGGCGCGACCAGGACCGGGCGGTGCTCATCGAGGTCTTCCGCCGGCTCGAGTCGGGCACGGAGCGTGGCCGGAGCGCGGCCGCGGCGTAGGACGGTCAACCCTCGAGATCGATGTGGCGCGGCGCGGCGCCGGAGCCCGGCTTGGGGTACCCGGGCTGGCCCATGTGGTCCTGGCGCGCTTCCTCATCGTCGTTGCGCTTGAGCGGGCGCACCGCCTCGGACGACTCGGTGTTGGCCACGAACAGGTCGGTGTCGTCGTCGCGCTTGCGCCGGTCCGGCGCCTTGGGCGCCTCGGCCCGCTTGCCCTTGGCCTCGATGCGCTCGGCCTCCGTCATGCCGGCCACCGACTGCGCGAGGTTGGACCCGATGAGGCTCACCAGTGCACTATCGGTTGGGAGGTGGTTCGGTTTTCGGTTTTCGGGTCGGGGTGAGGGGTTATGGGTGTCGGGATTCGGGCAAGGGCCGTTCCCGGAGCCCGAAACCCGCGACCCGTGACGCGAAACCACCGCAGCCGCCCGGCACGTATCGAGCGCCGGAAGGAACCGGCCCGCCGGCAGTGCGCGAGGGAGCGCTCTCCCGGGCCCTGCTTCCTTGGTGCCCTCGCCCCCCGGGCGCGCCGAGCGGATGCGGCCCATCGGCCGGTTCGCGCGGCGCTGGTCCCATGGCTAATGTGGTTTGCGCGCGCAGTGTGCCCCAAGCCCCGCGGAGAATCAAGACAAAACCATCTTTTTTCTTAGATCGGAGGTGGCGGCGCACGGAAACCCGTGGCATGCTTGGAGTGTCCGGAGGTCTGCCGTGCTCCATCGAGCGTCCCTGCTCGCCGCCCCGTTCCTGCTCGCCGGTGTCGCCGGCGCGCAGACGCCGGGGTTCCACTTGGTTGGTTTTCCGCAGGGTGGTGACGGCAGCGGCGTTACGGCGCTGTCGCGGGACGGTGCCGTCGCGGTGGGGTGGACGAGCTTCAACGGGTCCAAGGCGTTTCGCTGGACGTGGGCCGGTGGCCGCGAAGACTTCGGGCTCGAGCCCGGGATGCCGCCCTTCAGCGCCGCGTACGCCGTGGACAGCGCAGGCTTGTCGATCGTGGGAAGAGCGGCCATGGGGCCCGAGCCCCTTCCCAGCGACCGTGCGTTCCGTCGGGTTGGCAACCAACCGCTCCTCAACCTGGGCCTTCTCCCCAACCGCACGCGGAGCCAGGCCACCGGCATCAGCGGCGATGGCGTCACGGTCGTCGGCTGGTCGGAGAGCACGCAGTTCACGGAGGCCTACGGCGAGGCGTTCCGCTGGACCGAGTCCGGGGGGATGCAGGGGCTGGGATACCTGCGCCCCAACGGGACGTTCAGCAAGGCCAACGCAATCAGCCGCGATGGCACAACGATCGTGGGCCTAAGCCAGTCCGACGACATCCTGGGGGATGTCGAGGCGTTCCGGTGGACGCAGGCTGGGGGCATGCAGGCCCTGCCGGGACTCGCGGGGGGCGGCCTTAGCGACTGGGACCGGGCGATGGCCGTTAACGCGGACGGCTCGGTGGTGGTGGGCAAGGCCGATGTGCCGGGGACCACCAACAGCCGCGCGGTCCGATGGGTCAACGGCCTCGTGCAGGACCTCGGCATTATCCCGGGGTACGCGCGCAGCCTCGCGTACGCGGTGGATGACAGCGGCGATGTAGTCGGGGGCGCGACTTCCACCGGCCAGCCGACGGCCGCCTTTGTCTGGACGTCCGGGGCCGGAATGATGCTCCTTTCGGGCTATCTCGACTCTCACGGCATCGAAGTGCCTGCGGGCTACCGACTCGAGGAAGTGCGCGCCATCTCGGGGGATGGACTGACCTTCGGGGGCTTCGCACGCCACCTGACGACCAATGATCGCGAGGGCTTCGTCGCCACCATTCCATCGCCCGGGACGGCGGTGGTGATCCTGCTGGCTCCGGCGCTCCTGGGCCGGCGCCGCACCGCCTGAGCACCGGTTTGAACATGAACAGCGACGCGGGGCACGGGCCGGATGAGATCGCCCCTTGGGTGTTCATCCCGGGCAGCCGCTGGAACCTCGACGAGGCCGGGGCGGGGTACACGCACGACACCTCGGTGGATGAGTTCGTGGATGTGCTCGCGATGCTCCGGGCCAAGGGGATCGAGGAGGCGATCGTCTGGTGGAACGATCCGGCGGGTGCGGAGTTCTACTGGTCGCAGGTGGAGGCGGCTCTCTACGAGGTGTACGTTCCGCAGATCGCCGGTGCCACCGTGCTCTTCGCGGCGAACGAGCCGACGTTCGACCTGGACGCGTTGCGGTACACGCTGCGGTTCCCCGAGGACCTCGAGCGCGAGTACATCGAGCTCGAAGCGGGAGGGATCGGCAACGACTACCAGGTGGCCCTCGAGGTCGTCTACGACAACCTCGACCAGTTCCAGCCCGGGGGATACCGGTGGAACTTCGAGGGCTCGATCCTCGTCGAAGACGATGAGGGCGGGGCCGATGACATCCGAGGCGAGGTGTACGTGTGGGACTGGGAGCACGACCCGCCCGAATGGGCGCTGGAATACAGCATCACCGACTTCACCAGCGCCCCCCACGGTTTCGGCTTCTTCGCGCCCTGCTACGAGGTCGAGGGGGAGGAGGGGCTGTTCGCGTACGAGACGCGCCGGTCCTTCCCCATTGGGCCTCGGATTCAGAACGGCGAGATGAAGGTCGAGATCGTCCTCCGCCAGCCCGCCGCCAGCGGTCCGTTCACTGCCCGGATCGATCTGACTCAACTCATCGCCGCCCCCATCAGCGCGTGCGACAACTGCAACAGCATCGCCCAGGGCGCCGATTTCGACCACTCGTTGAGCGTCAACGTGACCGACTGGCTCGCGTTCCAGGCGGCCTACGCGCTGGGCAAGCGCTCGGCCGACCAGAACCGCGACGGCCAGGTCAACGCGCAGGACATGGTGATCTTCGGGGCCAAGTACAACGGCCCTCCATGATCGTGGCTCACAACTCGAACCGTTGCCCCTTCGACCCGGGCCCGTGCCCGGGTCGGTTCTTGGGCATGCCGGCGCGCCCTGGCGGGTGAGCCCGAACTCTCACGCCCCCAGAATGTTCAGGCCGCAGTCCACGAAGAGCGTCTCGCCCGTCGTGCCCGAGGACAGGTCGCTCAGCAGGTACGCGGCCGCCTTGCCCACGTCCGCGCCCTCGACGGCGCGGCGCAGGGGCGCCCGCGTCACGGCGGCCTCTTCCATCGCCTGGGCCCCCCCGACGGCCGACGACGCGAGCGTCCGGAGGTATCCGCCCGAGATGATGTTCACGCGGATGCGCTCCGACCCCAGCTCGCTCGCCAGATACCGCGCCGTGCACTCGAGCGCCGCCTTGGCCACGCCCATCACGTTGTAGCCCGGCA
>CAYWOF010000300.1:0-5001 GCA_964459825.1 uncultured Phycisphaeraceae bacterium
AGAGACCGTGCGGCACCTGCCCGAGGCGGAGCTGCGCCGGGTCGGCCCGTACCAGCTCGTGTCGGTGCTGGGCGAGGGCGGGTTCGGCATCGTCTATCTGGCCGACCAGGCCGAGCCGGTGCGCCGACGGGTGGCGCTCAAGATCATCAAGCCCGGGATGGACTCGCGCGCCGTGCTGGCGCGCTTCGAGCAGGAGCGCCAGGCGCTGGCGCTCATGGACCATCCGAACGTGGCCCGGGTCTACGACGCGGGCACGACCCCGGAGGGCCGGCCGTACTTCGTCATGGAGCACGTGCCCGGCGTGCCCATCACCGACTACTGCGACCGGCACACGCTGACCACGCGGGCGCGCCTCGAGCTGTTCGTCGGGGTCTGCGAGGCCATCCAGCACGCCCACACCAAGGGAATCATCCACCGCGACGTCAAGCCCTCCAACATCCTCGTGACGTTGCAGGGCGCGCGTCCGGTGCCGAAGGTGATCGACTTCGGCGTGGCCAAGGCGATCGCTCGCCCGCTGACGGACCGGACCCTCTTCACGGAGCAGGGCCAGTTCATCGGCACGCCGGAGTACATGAGCCCCGAGCAGGCGGGGACCACGGGCCTCGACGTCGATGCCCGGACGGACGTGTACAGCCTCGGCGTGGTCCTGTACGAGCTTCTCTCGGGCGCGCTGCCCTTCGAGCCCCGAGAGCTGCGAGAGAAGGGCCTGGCGGAGATCCAGCGGATCATCCGCGAGGTCGACCCGCCCCGTCCCAGCACGCGCCTGACCTCACGGTCCGGGCCCGAGGCGGCGGGTGCGGGCAGCGAGATCGCCCACCACCGACGGACCTCGCTCCACGCCCTCAGCCGCGAGCTGCGCCGCGAGCTGGAGTGGATCCCGCTCAAGGCGATGCGCAAGGACCGGGCCCACCGCTACCGGACCGCCCAGGAACTGGCCGACGATGTCCTCAACTACCTCGCCGGCAAGCCGCTCATCGCGGGTCCCGAGTCGGCGCCCTACAGGGTGCGCAAGTTCGTGCGCCGGCACCGTGTCGGCGTCGGCGCCGCCGGCGCCATCCTGCTCGCCGTCGCGGGGGGCGCGGTGGCGACGTCCCTGGGCCTGTTCCGCGCCGTGCGCGCCGAGCGCATCGCACAGGCCGAGCGCGATGTGGCCCTCGCCACCGCCGAGTTCGTCGATGGGATGCTGCGCGGCGTGGACCCGCGCGCCCGCGGGGGTCGGATCGACGTGACCGTGCGGGAGATGCTGGATGCCGCCGGCGCCGTGCCCGAGGGTGGCCCGGATCGGGCCTCCCTGCGGGTGGAGAGCGCGGTGCGCCGGCTGATCGGCGACACCAACCTGGCAATCGGACGGCGCGTCGAGGCGTCGCGCCACCTCCAGCGCGCGATCGAGCTGGAGCGAGCGCTCGACCCGGCGGGGGGCGGCCTCGGTGCGGCCCTGCGCTCCTACGCGGAGTTCCAGCTGGCCTCGGTCGAGCTCGAGGCGGCCAACGCCATCACCCTCGACGCGGCCGAGGCCAGCGCCTCGGAGGCACTCGCCATCCTCGATCGGTGTCACCCCGGCGACGATGCCGAGAAGGCGCGGGCGCTCAACACGTGTGCGCTCATCGCGCACCGACAAGGCCGCGTGGATGCGGCCCAGCCGCTCTACGAACGCGCCCTGGCGATGCGCCAGCGCCTCTGGCCCCGGGGCCACATCGAGGTGGTCCAGGCCCTGTACAACCTTGCCATCCTGCACGACGATCGCGCGGACTACGCGAACGCGGAGCGCCGGCTGACCGAGCTCATTCCCATCGCCGACCGGGTCCAGGGTCCGGACTTCGCGTACACCACGATGGCGCGCGCCAGCCTCGCCGCCTGCCTGCGCAAGCAGGGTCGCGCCGCGGAGGCCGAGCCGCTGATCATCCGGGCGCTGGCCCGTAACCGCGAGCTGCTGGGCGATCAGCACCCCGATATCGCGCTGGACCTCCGGTTCCTGGCCACCATCGAGCTCGATCTCGGACGCCGGGGTGAGGCCGCGGATCACCTCCTCGAGGCCATCGCCATCGATGAGGGCGCGTCCGGTGCGGAGTCGATCCCCGTCGCCGAGTCGACGCACCTGCTGGGGATCATCCGTCGCGACGAAGCGAACTACCCGGAGGCCCGGACGCTTCTGCTCCGCGCCGCCGAGATCTACAGCGCCCATCCGGGCACGGAGGGACGGCGGGCCGAGACCCTGAGCGATCTGGCGTGGACCCAGTTCTATCTCGGGATGAAGGATGCGGCGATCGCCTCGGCCCGGGAGGCTGCCGCCCTGCGCCGGGCCGGCTCCTCGGCGCCCGTGCCCGAGTACGCCCGGACGCTGCGAGACCTGGGTTACTTCCTCTTCGATTCCACCCGCCACGCCGAGGCCCGGCCCGTGCTCGAGGAGTCGCTCACCGTCTACCGGGCCTGCCCGCCATCGGCCCACCTCGAGGCCGACCGGGCCGTGGCGCTCTCGTTCCTGGGCATGTGCCTGCTCGAGCTGAACCAGCCCGCCCTCGCGGAGCCCCATCTGCGCGAGTGCCTCGACATCCGCCTCCGGGAGCCCGGCATCGCCCGATGGCGGCTGGGGGTCACTCGCAGCGCTCTCGGGGCGGCCATCGCCCGCCAGGGACGCCACGCCGAGGCCGAGCCACTCCTCCTGGCTGCCTACGACGAGTTGGTGGGAGTTCCGGAAGCGCCGACCGGTTATCTGGACGCAACGGTGGATCGTCTCGCGGAACTCTACGGGGCTTGGGATCGACCCTTGGAGGCCGAGAGCTGGCGCGCCCGACGGCCCGCCCGCCCCTGAGGGTGAGCGTGAGCGCTCGATCGCGAGCCGCCGCGGCAGTTCGTGGTTCGTTGGCACGAACGGAGTACGAGGCCGGGGCGAAACCGAAGAAACTCGGAGTTTCGACGCCAAGGTCCCGTCTGATCTTGCTCGCTTCTGGTCTATGTGAGACCATGCGGGCTATTCCCATTCCGCCCGCGGTCTGGGATCCCGGCCTCTGGGCCACCGGTGCATCGCCATCCGCACTCCGGCTGGGGCCGCGCCGCCGAGGAGAATCACCATGAAGCGCCCAGCCCTTCGTGCGCTCATCGCAGGCGTCCTGTTGGCCGGCCCGGCCCTGGGCCAGATCACCAGCGAAGAGGCGCGCGATGCCGGCCCCGGCCACCCTTGGCAGGGCCGCTGGCCCGGTGTCCATCCCTACTCCCTGGCTCGACAGTTCGACTTCGACATCGATCCCTTCGTGTTGCCCACGCGCGGCGACCTCACGATGGAGCTCTCGTTCCACCACAACACGCGGGCCATCTACTCCAACCCCACGATGAGTCCCAAGTGGTCCCACACCTACGACACCCACATCGACGTCTGGGCCGTGCCCGGGCCGGTAGCGACGCTGCGCGCGG
Organism: uncultured Phycisphaeraceae bacterium; assembly: GCA_964459825.1. Lineage (GTDB taxonomy): Bacteria > Planctomycetota > Phycisphaerae > Phycisphaerales > UBA1924 > CAYWOF01. The sequence goes on from CAYWOF010000300.1 coordinate 3,409, forward strand.
CCGTGGTCTGGGGTGACCACACCGTGCAACTGTTCGAGAAGGCCGGCGCGGGTCCGTGGGGCAATCTCGACGGATACCGCGACACCCTCGCGAACGCCGGAGCCAACCTCAACCTGTTGCTGCAGTCGCGGATCGGCTACGAGTTCGCACCCTCGTCCGTTCCCGGGCGTTACCGCCTTGCCAGTATCCGGGACGGGAACAACAACGTCATCACGCTCGCGTACGACGCGCTCGGGCGGCTGACCGCCGTGACGAGCCCGGACGCCCGCAAGTTCACCCTCAAGTACAACGCGACGACGGGCAAGCTGGCGAGCGTGAGGTTCAGCGCGGGGACATTCAGCCGGACGACCAAGCTCGCCTACGACGGAACCACGGGACGTCTGAAGCAGATTACGCTTCCCGCCGTCACCTCTCTCGGCGTCACCACGTCGCCCAAGATCAGGCTCACAAGCGACGCGAGCCACAACATCACGAGGGTCACCGACCCGGAGGGGCAGGTCTGGCAGTACGGGTACACCGGCGATGCCGCCGCCTGGTGCCAGTGGCCGGGCAACACCAGCGCCCAGCGCATCCTCTACGCCGCGCCGGCGCCCGATGAGCGCCGGCTCACCGATGCGCGCGGCACCACCACGACGTTCGTCTACGATGTCCAGTCCAGGCGCACCATGGTGCGTGGTCACGCGGGCGCGACCGTGACGCTCACCTACGCCGACCCCGACTTTGCCTGGGCGCCCAGCTCCGCCCTCCTTCCCGGTGGCGCCGGCATCTGGCTGCTGGATCACGATGCGCGCGGCAACCCCGTGGGCGTCACGCCCCCGGGCCTCGGACGGTTCGACTACGCCTACGACGCCAACGACCGGCTCATCCGGGCCCGGGAGCCGCTGGTGACGGACGCGTACGGCGTGGTCGACCCCGCCCGGCGCCAGACCGACTACCTCTACGACGGCGCGTCCAATCTCATCGCCACGCGCCGATTCAAGGACGCCCTGAGCTACGTGCAGGAAACATACACCTACGACGCGCAGGGGAATCTCATCCAGGTCATCGATCCGCTGGGACGCACCACCACCGTGACCCGGGACACCCACGGCAACCCGACCCTGCTGACCACCCCGGCCGGGCGCCAGACGCGCTGGACCTACGCCAGCGCGGGGCTCACGCACGGGTTCACGCGGCCCAGCTCGATCGAGATCATCGGGAGCGGGCAGGGCGTCGGCTCGCTGGTCTATGACCAGTGGGGGCGGCTGGTCAGCGCCGGCTACCCCGATGGAAGCGGTGCGACGTACGCGTACAACCGGCGCAGCCAGCTCACCTCGATGACCGACGCCACGGGAGTCACCACGTGGACCTACCTGGGAAGCGGTGCGCTCTCGACCGAGGTCTCGGGACCATACGTCTCCCAGCACACCTACCTGCCCAACGGCCTGCCGGCCGCCCGCATCGAGATGGGCCCCGGCGGGCCCCGCACCGTTCTGTACACCTACGACTCGCTCAACCGCCTCACCCGGATCACCGAAGGGCCCGCCCACAACGACTGTTCCTACGACGACCAGGATCGCCTCCTCACCTACGGCGCTACGAGCTTCACCTACA
>CAYWOF010000301.1:0-4977 GCA_964459825.1 uncultured Phycisphaeraceae bacterium
AGGGCCTCGCGCCCGATCGGGTCACCCACCAGCGGATCGTCATCGTTGCCGCGGATGCCGGCGATGTCGGCGCGCAGGAAGCCGGCGTAGTCACCGAGGGCCTTGGAGGCGGCCTCGTAGGGCTCCTTCAGCCACCAGCCGAAGTCGGGCTGGTAGCCCTCGTAGTAGTCGTACCACGTCCTGAGGGCGTTCTGGAGCGCGTCGGTGGCTTGCGCGGCCCGGCGCGCCACCACGGGGGACATCCGGATCGGGGCGTCCGGCGCGGACGGGTCCGGGATCGGTTCGTCGGGCTTGAGCTCGCGCCCCGCCTCGATGCGTGCGCGGACCTTCTTCACGACGCCGGGCAGTCCGTTGACGATCTCGGCGGCGGCCCGCGGGTCCACCTGCTCCATGCGCCAGCGCGGCTCCTCGAGCCCGATGATGGTCTCCCGGAACGGGAGCGCGGGCTCCATCTCGGCGAGCTGGCGTCGCGCGAACTCCTGGCCGCGCTGGAGGGCGGTGAGCTTCGTGCGCAAGAGCAGGTAGTCGATCTTGCCCTGCTGGCTGAGCGTGTCGAAGGGCACCTCGCTCAGGTATCCCGACCACTCGTCGTACAGACGGGCCAGGCGCTGGAAGCGGGACTCGTTCCACCGGATGTAGTAGAAGCGGGCGACGTCCGATTCGTCCTGCTCGAAGCGGTCGATGAAGAGACCGAGGTCGCCGGCGCCGGCGCCGATGGTGGCGCTCGGGGCGAGGGGGTCGTGGACGCGGGCCGCCGGCCCGCCCTGGGCGCCGGGGCCGGTCGCCACTTGGGACGGGGCGGCGGTGCAGGCGCCGGCCGCGAGGGCCAGCAGGCAGGTGAGCAGGGGCAGGGACTGGGGCATGGAACCTCCGAGCCGTGTGGGTCGTCGCGGGGGCGCCGGCGGCGCCCGCGTTCGGACGCCGATCATTGCGGGCGCCGGGTCCGAGTGCAACGGGTCGGACGCGGACGGCGGTCGCCGGTGCTGGTATGCTCAGCGTACCGACATGTCCCGAATCGGTGGGGGGCGGAGCGCCGGCCCTCGCCGTAGCGAAGGAGAGCCCCATGTCCGCGTTCCCGATCATCGACCTCAAGCGCTGGCTGCGCGAGAACCAGAAGAACCTGAAGCCCCCGGTGAGCAACCGGCAGATGTTCAACGAGGCCAAGGACATGATCCTGTTCGTGTCGGGCGGGCCCAACACCCGCAACGACTTCCACGTCAACCCGACCGAGGAGCTGTTCTACCAGCTCAAGGGGGACATCGCGGTCCGCGTGCGCCCCCTGGATGGGAGCCGGCCGCACGACGTGATCGTGCGCGAGGGGGAGCTGTTCCTCCTCCCGCGCTGGGTGCCGCACCGCCCGCAACGCCCGGCCGGGACGCTGGGGCTGATCGTGGAGTTCCCGCGCGGCGTGGATGCCCAGGGACGCGCCCAGCAGGACGGGCTGCGGTGGTACTGCCCGAAGTGCGATGCGCTGGTCCACGAGGCCCGCTGGGTGCTGAGGAAGATCGATGAGGATCTGAAGGTGATCATGGAGGACTTCTGGGGCGGGCCGGTGGAGCGCCGGACGTGCCGTCAGTGCGGCACGGTGATCGAGCGGGCGGGGGCGATCGAGCTGAAACGGGGGCGAGTGGCTACGGCAGCCCGGGGGCGGGTGCGGCGGGTCGCACGACCGGCGCGCCGGAAGCCCTCGCGTGGGAACCGGCGCGCGTCACGTCACCGCTAGAGGCAGCGGCGTCGGGATCTTCCGTGGAGGAACGTCCGATGGACAGCGTCCGTCCCTGGCTTCGCCGGCTGGCGGTCGTCCTGGGGGTGGTGGCGATCGTCACCGGCCTGCTCTGGGTGCTCAGCGCCGTCGGCCCCATGCAGTGGCGTCGCGGCAATAGCACGCTGGTGCTCGAACCGGGACGCCTCGACGTCGCCCTGGCCTCGGGCCCGGTGACACGCCGCCCCGATGGTTGGGTGTTTCCCCCCGGGGCGCGGGTCGTCCTGCCGACACCCCATCGGTGGAGGCCCTCCCGGGCGACCGCCACGTTCTGGGTCGGCACCCCCGGGGCACCCGTCACCACCACCACGCTTGCCGTGTACTCCGTGCCGTTCGTCTTCGCCCTGGGGGTCAGCGGCCTGCCGGCGATCGCCCTCTGGTGGATGGGCCGGCGGCGGACGAGGGTGGGCCACTGCGCCGGCTGTGGGTACGACCTGGCCGGGCTGCGTTCCGGCCGTTGTCCGGAGTGCGGCACAACGGTTCGGATGGCGTGGTGGCGGGCCCGCGCTCCCGGGGTGAGCGTGCGGCTCGCGCCGGTGTTCGGCTAGGCTGTGGGCGCCGTGGTGAAGGTCGACCTCCACACCCACATCCTCCCCGAGAGGTGGCCCGACTGGACGCAGCGGTCCGGCTACCCGGGCTGGGTCTACCTCGAGCACCACGGCCCCGGTTGCGCCCGGATGATGAAGACCGAGGCCTCGGGAGCGCCACGGCCCTTCCGCGAGATCAAGGCCAACTGCTGGGACCCGCGCGTCCGGCTCGCGGACATGGACCGCACGGGCGTCGGCACGCAGGTGCTCTCGACGGTCCCGGTCATGTTCAGCTACTGGGCCAGGGCGCAGGATGCGTACGACCTGGCGCGTCTGCTCAACGACCACATCGCCGGAGTCGTGCGCGCGTTCCCCGGCCGTTTTCAGGGGCTCGGCACGGTGCCGATGCAGGATCCCGCACTCGCCTGCCGCGAGCTGGAGCGCTGCGTGACCGAGCTTGGTCTGCGCGGCATACAGATCGGCAGCCACGTCGAGCGCCCGCCGCCGGGCACGGCGGGGGACTGGAACCTCAACCACCCCTCGGTCGTCGAGGTCCTGGGGTGCGCCGAGCGCCTCGGCGCGGCCGTGTTCGTCCACCCGTGGGACATGATGGGCAAGGCCGAGATGCCCGAGTTCTTCCTGCCGTGGCTGGTGGGGATGCCCGCGGAGACCTGCCGCGCGATCTGCTCGGTGCTGTTCGGCGGCGTGCTGGATCGCCTGCCGCGCCTGCGGATCGGCTTCGCACACGGGGGTGGGTCGTTCCCGGGGACGATCGGGCGGATCGAGCACGGGTTCCACGCGCGCCCGGACCTGTGCGCGACCTTCACCCAGACCAGCCCGCGCGAGTATCTGGCGCGGGCCGATGGAACACCCGCCCGCTTCTACGTGGACTCGCTCGTGCACGATGCCGAAACCCTGCGCACGATCCTCCGGCTCTTCGGGCCCGAGCGCGTCGCGCTGGGCTCGGACTACCCGTTTCCGATGGGGGAGGATGTGCCGGGAGCACTCGTCGAGTCCATGCACGACCTGTCGGACGCGGCGCGCGCGCGGCTGCTTCGGGAGTCCGCTCTCGAGTTCCTTGGATTCCGAGAGGCGCGCGTGGGCAACAAGGTCGTTGTCACCGTCGAACCATCGCTCCTGCAACGGTGGAAGGCCGAGGGGGCGCGCCTGCTTGCGCGTTTCGATGCGGCATTCGCCGATGTTCCTAGACCCTCTCGCTTTGCCACCGATGACTGCGGCAACGACGAACTCGATGCGACGCTTCGACGCCACGATCGAGAGTCCATTACGCTGGAGCCCTTTGACAACTCGGGTCCCCTGTGCTTCATCCTCGCTCAAGGCTTGATGTACTACTTCCCTGCTCTCGTCCGACTGGGATTCCAACCCGACGGCCGGTTCTTTCTGGGAACTCTCGTGGGGTTCCATCGGTGTATCAGCGCCAACGAGCGCATGCCTCTGTCGCGAGAGCAGATGGAGGCGATCGCCGACCTGGTGAACACCGTCCTGGCGTACAAGGACGACTTTGAAGAGTTCCGGGAGTGGAGCAAGGACATCGAGGCCACGGCAAGACTGTGGGACTCCTATCTCGAGGGTGGCAAGCAGCCACGTCCGTAAGCGGGCCCCAGACCGCCTCGGGCGCGATACCCTCCTCCCGTGTACCACACCGACCATACCTGCGCGGCGGTCCTCGACGCCGCCGACCCGTTGCGCGCGTATCGCGCGCTCTTCGCGATTCCGCCCTCGGCGAGCGACCCCTCGCGCCCGAGTGTCTACCTGACCGGGAACTCTCTGGGCCTCATGCCCAAGGCCGTGACCTGGGCGATCCAGCAGGAGCTGGAGGACTGGGCGCGCCTGGGCGTCGATGCCCACCTCCACGGGCGCCACCCGTGGCTGCCCTACCACGAGGCCCTGCGCGAGCCGCTGGCTCGCCTCGTCGGCGCACTGCCGCACGAGGTCGTGGCCATGAACAGCCTGACGGTGAACCTGCACCTGCTCATGGTCTCGTTCTATCACCCGACTCCCGAGCGCCACCGCATCGTCATCGAGGACTCGGCGTTTCCATCCGACCGGTACGCGGTCAACAGCCAGGCGGCGTGCCACGGCTTCGACCCGAACGAGGCGATCGTGCGCCTCAGGCCCCGCGAGGGCGAGGCGACGCTCCGCACCGACGATGTCGAGGCGTTCCTCGAGCGCGAGGGGCGATCGGTCGCGCTCGTGCTCCTCGGGGCCGTCAACTACCTCACCGGCCAGTGGCTGGACATGGAGCGCATCACGGCGGGGGCGAAGCGCCAGGGATGCCACGTCGGCTGGGACCTGGCGCACGCCATCGGCAACGTGCGCCTCGGGCTGCACGACTGCGGCGGCGCCCACACCACGGAGGGCGGCGGCGTCGATTTCGCCGTCTGGTGCTCGTACAAGTACCTCAACGCCGGGCCCGGCGCGATCGGCGGCGCGTTCGTGCACGAGCGCCACACGCGTCCCGGCCACGCGGGGCTCCGCCGCCTCGCCGGCTGGTGGGGCAACGAACCGGCCACGCGCTTCGAGATGCGCCCGGAGTTCACGCCCGTCGCCTCGGCCGACGCCTGGGCGCTCTCGAACCCGCCGATCCTCTCGACCGCGCCGCTCCGCGTGTCGCTGGAGATCTTCGATCGGGCGGGGGTGGACCGGCTCCGCTTTAAGTCCACCATG
>CAYWOF010000302.1:0-4968 GCA_964459825.1 uncultured Phycisphaeraceae bacterium
CGCCCCGCGCCGCGGTTCGGAGTCCGTGGATCAGCGCCGGCGCCGCACGCCGATGGCCAAGCCCAGCAGCGCGAGCGCCACCGTGCCCGGGGCCGGGACCTGGGCCCCGTAGGTCACGTCCTGGATCGTCCGCTGCTGCAGGATCCCCGGGTCGTAGTAGGACACGTCGTACTTCACGACGCCGTAGAGCAGCGTGCTGACGTTGCCCAGCGAGAAGCTGGCGGGCATCCCCGGCGCCACCGATGCGCTCCCCAGGCTCGTCGCCGCGCCCGGCGAGAGGTTCAGATAATCGTCCATCTGCGCCTCGGTCAGGTCGGTCCAGACGCGGATGTTGGAGAGCTGGACCGCGGGCGCGCCGGCCTCGGCGTCGAGGTTCAGGCTCACCACGCCGCTCACCGGGTCCTGCCGGAAGTCCTCCAGCATCGCCACGCGATCGACCTGGCCCGCGATCTGCTGCCCGTTGAGCGTGAACCAGTAGGCCTGCGGCGTGCCGAAGCCCGGACGCGGGAAGCGCGGGAACGGAACGACGATCGTCAGCGAGTCGTTGTTCCGCACCGTCGCGCTGGGCATGGTGTAATCGAGCTGGTTGGTCGTGAGGCCGCCGGGAGGGTTGCTCCCGCTCGCGGCCGGCCGCGGGAACGTGCCGCGGTTGCCGCCGTTGGGGTCCTGGATCGAGTTGGAGTGGTTGGTCGGCGCCGGCGCCACGGTCGGCGGGTTGGCGTTGCGGTCGAAGCGGATGTGGAAGTCGTTGGCGTCCACACCGGTCCGGTTGACGAAGGTGTAGGACTTGAGATCGGCCAGCGCCGCGGGCGCGGCGGCACCGGCGGCGAGGACCAGAACGGCCAGACGGGACTTGAGCGTTGTCATGGGCGGATCCCCTGCGTCCGCGCGCCGCGCACTCGTGGGGCGTCGAGCCGGCGACGCGATTCGCGCCCCCTCCCAAGCTCGATCCCCACGCGAACGGAGCGGACAACAAGGAGAGCGTCGGTGCGCACGTCCACTCACGCGCGGGCGATGTCAGGCGCGCGGCCAGCGCAGGGGCGCGGGAAGCGGATCAGTGAACGCCCGCCCCCGCCAGCCAGCGCTCGGCGTCCAGCGCGGCCTGGCAGCCCATCCCCGCGGCCGTCACCGCCTGGCGGTAGACCGAGTCGCAGACGTCGCCGGCGGCGAACACCCCCTCGATGTTGGTCCGGCTCGAGCGGTCGCGCAGCGCCACGTACCCGCCCTCGCCCAGCTCCACGCCGCTCCCGGCCAGGAACCTGGTCGCCGGCGTGTGCCCGATGGCGATGAACAGGCCCTTGCACTCGAGCGCGGACTCGGCGCCCGTCACCATGTCGCGCAGGCGCACGCCGGTCAGCTTGTCGTCGCCCAGCACGTCGGTCACGACGCTGTTCCACCGGACCCGCGCGTTGGGGCGGGACATGAACCGCTCCTGCATGATCTTCGAGGCGCGCAGCGTGTCGCGCCGGTGGATCAGCACGACCTCGGAGGCGAACTTGGTCAGGTAGGTGGCCTCCTCCATCGCCGTGTCGCCGCCCCCCACCACCGCCAGGCGCTGGGCGCGGAAGACCGGCAGCGCCCCATCGCAGACCGCGCAGGCGGACACCCCGCCGCCCGATCTGGCCAGGCGCAGCTCGTTCTCCAGCCCCAGCCAGTTGGCGGTGGCCCCGGTCGCGATGATGACGGCGTGGGCCGTCACGACGGCGCCGGCGGAGGTGTGGAGCGTGAACGGCCGCCGGGCGAAGTCGCACCGGACGATGTCCTCGCCGACGACCCTGGTTCCGAAGCGCTCGGCCTGCTTCTGGAACCGCTCCATCATCTCGGGGCCGGTCACGCCCTCGGGGAAGCCGGGGTAGTTCTCGACCTCGGTGGTGAGCATGAGCTGCCCGCCGGGGAGGATCGGCCCGGGGTCCTGCCTGGCCACCCCGACGTACACCACCGGCGCCAGCTGGGCGCGGGCCGCGTAGACCGCCGCCGTCCACCCCGCCGGGCCCGAACCGATGATGACCAGCTTGTGCGCGTCGCTCATGGAGCGATTCGTAGGCGCGCCCGGGTCCGTCAGCGCATCTGGCCCGTGTCGATGAGGCGCTGGCGGTAGAGCGAGATCACGGGGGGCCAGAGGAGCAGGTCGCCGGGGAAGTCCCTGGCCGGGGCGGCGCTGACGCGATCGGCCCAGTTCTTGGCCCCGTCGGGCCCGACGGAGTAGAGGACAAACTGGTCGTCGCCCACGGGCACCTTGAAGTTCGATTCCCCGCGCGCGGTGAAGACGTTGATCTCGTGGGGCTGCGGGTCGCGCGATCCGGGCGGCGGCCGGGTGTCGCGGATGGGGACGAAGTACTCGAGGGGCGTGGACCCGGCCCGGTCGCGCAGGGCGGGGTTGAACGGGTCCTCCATGGACGTGACGTACCTGGGCCGGATCGAGGAGATGTCGGGCGGGAACCGGCCGTTGGCGAGGTGGAACGCGAGGACACCCAGGCCGCAGCGGGTCCCCTCGACCTGGGCCCGGAGCACCTGGCGGTCGTTGAAGAGCAGGCCCTGGTCCTGGACGACGGCGCGGACCACGGCGAAGCGGGCGGCGTCCATCCGCTCGTAGTCGGTCGGCAGGGCCATCATGCGATCGAAGGGGCTGAGGGGCCAGCGCGAGCGCCAGTCGTTGACCACGCGTCCGAGCTGGGTCAAGGTCTCGTCGATCGGCGCGTGCCCGGCCGACACCGATTCCCAGCGGGCCGCCTCCGCGAAGAGGCGGAGGGGCCGGCGGGTGCTGCCGAGGCGCGCCATGGTGGCGCCGAAGGCCGTCGGGTCCGGCCCGTTGCGCGGGAGGAAGGTCATGGAGACGACCTGCTCGCCGGCGATGCGCTCGGCGGCGGGGAGCACGAGCCGGTCGAGGCGGAGTCGCCCGCCGTTGTGGTCGTCGCGCACGCGTTCGAGGCCCTTGATGATCTCCTGCTCGGTCAGCTTCCCCTGGCCGTAGCGGAAGTCGTAGTAGGCGATGTCGCGGATGCGCTCGATGGCCAGCGTCATGGCGCGGTAGCCCCAGCGCACCTCCACGAAGAACGCCCGGTCGGCCATCTGGCGCGCGACGAGGGCCCAGTCCACGAGCAGGGCGCCGGCGTCGGCGACCAGGCCGTCGGCCGTCAGGCGCGTCGCCTCGACGTGCACGAGGCACGAGAGGCGCTCGAGGGCGGGGAGGTACAGGAAGCGTGCGGCCGCCAGGATGGGCGGATCGCCCAGGTCGGTGTAGAGCTCGGCGGCGATCATCGCGCGCCCCTCGGCGGTGGCCCCGAGCGCCTCGACGCCGTAGGGCTGGGCGAAGGCCATGGGGTCGAGCGGGTCGAACTCGCCCACGGCGCGCTTCATCGCCTCCAGCGCGTCGCGCTGGGGCTGGGCCATGGCCCACTCGAGGGCCGCGGGCCAGGCGGCGGTGCCCGTGGGGACCAGCATCGCCCGCTCGGGCGTGCTCGCCGCGGCGGGCGGGGGGGCCATCTTGGCCAGCACCGGGAGGAGAATGAGGTCGCTGCGCTTCTCGGGGCGGACGGTGGCGTAGAGGCGGTTGGCCTGGTCGACGTAGTCGTCGGCGCGCGCCGCGGGAGCGCCCAGGCACGCGACACCCACGGCGACCAGCAGACGGCACCAACGGGTCGGACTCGCTCGGGTCATGCTGGACGGCCTCCGGTCCCCACGGCGGGTGTGGTCAGTGGTGGCCGGATGGTAGCAGGATGGCGCAGGGGAGTGGTCCGTCCCGCCGGACACCAAGCGCAGAGGCGGGGCCCGGGCGCCGGCCCGAGCCCTTGGGAGCCGAGAGGCACGCGCGAGCCGCGTGGCGCTACGGGTTGTACCGGGCGCCGAAGGCGACCGCGGTCGCGCACGCCCCCGGGGTCGAGTAGAGGTCCACCTTCACCCGCACGATCTGCGAGGCGAAATCGGTGAGGGCCGAGCCGTACCCGCCGCTGGGCGCGGCCCAGAGGTAGAAGTAGGGACGCGGCTCCTCCACCTGGGCGCGAGCGGACGGGGCGAGGCCGAGCACCAGGGCCAGAGGCCAGCCGAGTCGCATGGTCCATCGTGACGCTTGCATGGCAATCTCCTTTCTCAGGGCGCGGAATCTCCGAACGGCATCCCCCACGCGGGGATGCGTGTACAGCGGTGGTCACGGATCTACTGAACGAGTTGGGGCGCGCCCGATCCCTCAGGCGCGCCGATGCCGGGGACAGAATGCCGGCACGAGTATCAGGGCCATCGCCGTCCCGGGCGATGGAATCGTCGCTACGAACCCCTCGGTTCGGTTGGTGGTGAGGTTCCGAGCCTGGCCAGCGAAGGTCAGGCCGTCTCCGGAAATGGCGTACACGTACTCGAGTCGGTAGTCCGCGGGCGTGGCGATGCCGTGCGCCTCGAGGAAGTCGCTGAGATCGACCATGCTTCCGCTTGGCGACCACACAAAGGCATGCCGAATGGCGCCGATGAAGTAGTTCCCTCCAACCCATTCCCCGGAATCGCTGGCCGAGTAGGCTCGCGACACGACGCCGCCCAGTGTCGATCCCGTGGTCAGGTCCTCGATGGCGCCGTTAGCCCACCGGACGGCACGATAGCTCCCAGAGGAGGTCCGACCCTCCCCGACGACGGCTGTGCCGTCGGCGCTGACTCCGTACGCTTGGTGGGATATCGACAGCGCCCCCGGCAGGCCCGGCAGCGCCTGCATCCCGCCCGACTCGGTCCAGCGGAAGGCCTCGACCGGCCCCGCCGTCCCCTCCGACTGGCTGAAGCCGATAATGGTCGAACCGTCCCGGCTGATCCCGTTGGCCACGCTGAGCGACCCGTTCGGGCGGGTGTAGCCCAGGCCCTGCATCCCGGCGCCTGGCGTCCAGCGGAAGGCCTCGCCGTAGGCGAACGGCATGGGCGAGCCCTCGGCGTGGCCGACGACGACCAGCCCATCCCCGCTGACACCGTGCGCGATGCTCCGCTCCTGACCGGCCA
>CAYWOF010000303.1:0-4967 GCA_964459825.1 uncultured Phycisphaeraceae bacterium
CGACGTTGTGCATGCCGCCGAGCGGATCGGCCACCGTGTCCAGCACCAGGCCGAGCACGGATGGCTCATCCTGTCCCAGCCCCTCGCGGCGGTGATCTTCTACATCGCCATCCTGGCCGAGTCCAATCGCGCCCCCTTCGACAACGCCGAGGCCGAGCAGGAGCTCGTCGGCGGCTACCACACCGAGTACTCGTCCATGCGCTTCGCGCTCTTCTTCCTGGCCGAGTACGCGCACATGGTCACGAGCGCCGCGTTCTTCGTGCTGCTGTTCCTCGGCGGCTACCACCTCCCGCTGGTCCCCGGGCTCGCCCCCGAGGACACCGGGTTGCTCGCGGCGCTGCTCAAGCTCGCCGTCTACTTCGGCAAGGTCGTCGCCCTGGTCTGCTTCGCCATCGTCCTGCGCTGGACCCTGCCCCGCATGCGCTACGACCAGGTCATGATGATGGCCTGGCAGGCCGTCATCCCCCTCGCCCTCGTCGTCGTCGTCGTCACCTCCATCCTCGTCTACTTTGATGCGCGCGGGCCGCTCCCGCTCCTGCTCGCCAACGCGCTCATGGGCGCGGGTCTGCTGGCGGCGTGGCCGGCGCTCCCGCGCTACAAACCCAACCGACGCGTCCCCCTGTTCGGCTCGCGCTTCAATCCAGCGCCCGGGGAGGTCCCCGTCTCCGGCCCGATCGACCCGCTCGCCCGAACCGATCGCGCGTAGACCCCCGCGCCGGCTATTGGCGCGGCGCGATGTCCGCCCGGCGCAGCCGCTGGAACATCATCGGTATCAAGTAGTTGCGCCCGCCATAGGTCAGGACCCGCCCGCTGATCTCCAGGTCCAGTTCGCCGCCGGACGCCGAGGCCATCGCGTCCAGCCGCTCGAGGTTCAGGCACGGCACCAGCGGCATCGGCGCGTCCGGCGTCGCCGCCGCGTCGGAGTCGTTGTCGAACGCGACGGCCCACTCTCCGATCCCCAGCCGGACGAGCCGTCCACGGCGGCGCACGATCAACGTGCCCTCGCCCAGCAGGTTGTTCTTGGCCGCTGAGGGTTCCGTGCCGGGGTCGCCCGTGGACGGCGGCACCTCGATCGAGCGCGGGCGATCCTCCTCCCGCTTGAGATCGGCCAGGATCGCGCCGATCGACTCGGGATCGAGTTCGCCCGCCCGCGCCTCGGCGTCCGCGCCGTCCGTGCTCGGCCGGTGCACGGCCGAGGGTGTCACCGTCGGAAGCAGGTAGTTCCGTCCCTGGTACGCGAACACCTCGCCGGTCACGAGGAACACCGCCGAGCCATCCGCGGCCGCCGCCATCTGCTCCATGCGGGCCAGGTGCTGTGAGGGGAGCAGGACCATGGGGCGTTCGGCGGATGCCCCGGCCTCCCGGTGGAACACCAGCGCCGAGCGCCCGCCCCCGAGCGGCACCATCGTCCCGCGCCGGCGGACGACGAAAGTGCCCTCGCGAAGCAGCCTGCCCTCGGACGCGCCTCCGGCCCGCGGCCCTCCCACGATGGACCGATCCAGGGCATCCTCCGGACGTGCCGGCTCGGAGGCATCGGGTCGCGTCGGCCGCAGCGGCGCCGGCTTGCCTCGCTCGCGAGGCGCCGCACGCTCGGGCGCTCCCGGAGACGCCTCCGGGGCCGGATCGGTCGGGGGGCGTTCCTGGCGACCCCAGGCACGGTCGATGCACGCCGGAGGGACGCACGCGGCGATAACGAGGGCGAACCGGATGTGTCGTCCCATGCCTGGTCTCCCGGCCCACGCCCATCATCGGTCGGAGGGCGCCGCCCGAATGATCCTACCGCCGGTCGGGACCAGCGCAGTTGACCCCCCCGGACCCCGGTCATAGCGTGGGGCCCGGCGCCTCGGCGCCGCCGGGCCGGGTGCCAGAGTGGACAAATGGAGCGGATTGCAAATCCGCTGTCGCAAGACTTCGTGGGTTCGAATCCCACCCCGGCCTTTTCCCGCCCGATCGCTCCCCGGAACCGTCCGGCCAGGAATGCGAACCGGACTGGGCACCCGGCCGCGCGCCCGCCCGCGTGAGGGTTCTGACTGGACCCGCCCGCCCGCGCGACTACGCTCTCCCGCCGCTCTCGTGGAGCCCGCCCGGCGGCCGAGGGAGCCGAGCCGTCCAGCGCGTTCCGTGGGACGCCGCACCGGACGGATCGACCGGGTCCACGCCGACTCACGTTCCACCACACAAGGGGTGCCTTCATGGCCGAGAACAAGGACCAGCGTCAGATCCAGCTCCGCATCGACGAGTCCAAGATGGTGACGACCTACGCCAACACCATCAGAACCTCGAGCACCCCCGACGAGATCGTCCTCGACTTCGGCATGAACCTCCCTATGCCCGCCCAGGAGGGCCAGGCCGTGCTGGCGTTCAACGTCGGCAGCCGCGTCGTCATGAACTGGGCGGGCGCCAAGCGCCTGGCCATCAGCCTCGGGCAGGCCGTCCGGGCCTTCGAGGAGGCCCACGGCGAGATCAAGCTGCAGCGTCAGGGCGAGCAGCCCGGTCCGCGCCTGGCCGACTGAGCGGCGCCGGCGCGATCCGAACGGTCCCATCGCCGCGAGCCGGCCGTCCGGGTGCCGGGTCACGGGGCGGTCGCGCGGAGCTCCACGGACTGCTCGATCGTCCTGGCCTTCTGCGCCTCGTATCGAAGGGTGACCCGAGCCCCCTCCGGGCCCTCGACGTAGAAGCGGAACAGGCGCATGCCCCGTCCCGGCAGGCCGCCCTCCACCTGCACCCGCCCGGGCTCGTGCCGGATCGGGTTCATCTGGCGGTCCCGCCAGTCGTCCAGCTCGCCCGCCAGCGCCACCCGGGCTTCGGCCGGCGCCTCGCAGTACAGCAGGTCGTGGGTCCCGAATCGCCGCTGACGCGCGATCGCGCTCCGCGTGGGCATCAGCTTGTCGTTCCAGACCTCGACCGTCACCGTCCACAGATCGCCGGCCCGCGCCACGTCGGTCCGGCCGAAGCGCAGCACCGGCATCTGGTCGGCGTGGAACATGGTGAACGCGAAGTTCCGGTGCAGCTCCTCCTCCAGCATGAACGTGGGGGTGTTCCGGCTGTCCCACTTGTTTCCGCCCCCGATCAGCACCGGCCCGTACACCGGGTGGTCGTGCTCGGTGTAGTCCTTGAACGTCTGCCCGAAGAGGAGACGGTCGCGGAAGAGCCAGCGCCGCGCCTCGTCGGGCTGCACGTCGCGCTGGAACATCTTGGCGTCCGTCCACATCTCGTTCGTGAAGCTGTAGATCCCTAGGCCCTCGGCCAGCCAGTTCACGAAGCCCCCGTGGACCGTGTACAGGTCCCGGTAGATCACCATGTACCGGTAGTACGGGAGAATGTCCTCTCCTTTGCGCCCGATCTCCTCGTACACCGCCTCGTCCGGACCGGGATAGAACCCCGTCAGGTAGTCCGCCCCCGGCCCGTGCAGGATCATGCCCCCGGCGTTGTGGTACGACTGCCCGGCCGCGATGTTGGGCCGATCCAGGATGAACCGTCCGATGCAGCGCGTCTCGGGGGCGCTGAACGGGAACGGCCCCGCGCCGAACTGGACGTAGTTGGGCAGCCAGTCCGTGGGCCAGTTGCGGTTCATGTCATCCCCGCCCGGCCCGTCCTCGTTGATCTGTCCGTCGCCGTCGTTGTCGATCCCCTCGGACCCCAGCGGCGTCCACTCGCCCTTCTTCCCCGGCTCCACGGCACGGAAGATCCGCGGGTCGTCGCGGTCGCGGACGAACCGTCCGTTGGGATCGGCCTTCCACATCTGCGTGATGCTGCCGTCGCCGTCGAGGTCGTCGGGCGGATCCTCGTCGAACAGACCGTCGTTGTCGTTGTCCACCGGCCGCTGGTTCGAGCGCGAGCTGCTCGAGTTCTGCGCCTCCGTGAACCAGTGCTCCCGTCCGTCCGGGTTCTGGCTCGGCAGCAGGTAGAAGCTGTACGAGTCCAGCAGCGTCGTCAGGTCCTCCACCCGCCCGTACGACTTCGTCAGGTACCAGAGCGAGTAGAGCACGGCCTCCGCGGCCTGGATCTCGTTGCCGTGCACGTTCCCGTCGATCCACATCGCCGGCTTGGAGGTGTGCGGTCCGGTCTTGGACGAGTTGACGATCGCCACCCACAGGTCGCGCCCCTGCAGGCTCTTGCCGATGCTCCGCAGCTCGACCAGCTCCGGATAGGCCTCCCCGATGGCCTTGAGGGCCCGCTCCAGCTCCGCGTAGGTGTAGTAGTGGTTGAACGCGAGGGGCACCCGGCTGGGCACGTCGGCCTGGGCCAGGCTGCGCGTGCTCACGCCCCCCAGGATCGCGCCCGCGACGATGGCGGTGATCGCGCGCCTCATCGGCCACCTCCCTGGGCCGCGCCCAGCGCAACCTCGATCGTCGAGTCCGGTCCCACGCTGGGTCGCACCGACACCTTGACGGTCGCGCCCTCGGCCGCCGACACGATCCACTCGCTGTCGGCGGTGCCGCCGGAACCGCCGATCGACCAGAAGCGGTTGATCTTCGCGCCCGCGAGCACCTGCTCCACGGGCAGATCGATGGAAACCAGCGTCGGCGTCATCGTCCGTGCCCGCACGGCCATGGCCGTCATCGTCGGCCACAGACCCTCGTTGGTCACTCGGACCGCGATCCGCCACACGCCGGGGCCAAGGCGCTCCACGATCGGCGTGCCCACCACCAGGGAGGGGAACTTGCCGAGCAGCGCGCCCGCGAACCGGGTCTGCTCCTCGATCAGACGCGCCAGCTCGGTCTCGGGGGGATTGACGCGCACGCCCGGCGCGAACCCACCGACCTCGACCCGGCCCAGCTGCGGATGATCCACGCCCGTCCACGGGATGAACCCGCCGACCGTGTAGTTCTCGTCGATGTACTTGAGCCACTTGGCGTCATCTCCATCGGCGACCGGCGCGTTGGGCGACGAAGGGCCCGCGCCGGGTCCGCCGGGTCCGCCGGGCCCGCCGAATCGCCCGCCCCCGCGCCGCCCGCCGCCCGGGC
>CAYWOF010000304.1:0-4966 GCA_964459825.1 uncultured Phycisphaeraceae bacterium
AGGTCCACCAGGAGACGGGCGTCGAGCCGACGCTGGACGAGCTGGCGGAGATGTCGGGGATGAACATCGCCGAGGTCCGGCGGGTGATGAAGATCAGCCGCCACCCCGTCTCGCTCGACCGCCCGGTGGGCGAGAGCGAGGACAGCTACTTCGGCGACTTCATCGAGGACGAGCGCCAGGAGGTCCCCAGCGAGACCGCCGGCCAGGACATGCTCAAGCAGCGCATCGAGCAGGTGCTCAAGACCCTCACCTACCGGGAGCGCGAGATCATCAAGCTGCGCTACGGCATCGGCGACGGGTACACCTACACCCTCGAGGAGGTCGGGCGGATCTTCAAGGTCACCCGCGAGCGCGTCCGCCAGGTCGAGGCCAAGGCCATCCGCAAGCTCCAGCATCCCGTCCGGGCCCGCAAGCTCCAGGGATTCGTCGACGGCAGCGTCTACAAGGAGGTCCACGGCTCGACCGAGACCGCGGAGGTCCGGCTGTCCCTGCCGACGCCCGCCCCCGCCGAGCCGCCGGCCGCTTGACCCCGGCTCCGGGACCGTCATGATCGGGTCACCCGGCGCGCCGGGCCCGTGCCATGATCACGCTGCCGGTCATCCTCAACTGTCTGCTGATCATCGTCGCCCGCATCGGGGACGTGAGCCTGGGGACGATCCGGACGGTGGCCGTCATCAACGGGCGCCGGGGCGTCTCGTGGCTGCTGGGATTCTTCGAGGTCCTGATCTGGATCCTGGTCGTCTCGCGCGTGATCTCCACCATCGACCAGAACCCGCTCTACCCCGTCGCGTACGCGCTGGGCTTCGCCACCGGCAACTTCATCGGCATCACGGTCGAATCACGCCTGGCCTACGGGCACCAGGTGATCCGCGTCTTCAGCCGGCGCGGCCGGGAGGTGGCCGAGGCCATGCGCCAGGCCGGCCACCGCGTGACCGAGTTCGAGGGACGCGGGCGCGACGGGCCGGTCGAGATGCTGTTCATCGAGACCCGGCGCAAGGCCGTGCGATCGGTCCTCGAGCGGGCCCGGCGGATCGATCCCGAGTGCTACTACGTCGTCGACGACATCCGCATGGTGAGCGCCCGGCAGCAGGCGGGCGGCTGGCGCAGCGAGCGGAAGCGCAAGTAGCCCCGCGCCGGCGATTGACCGGGCGGCGCTCGGGCCTACATTTCGGGGCGATTCGAGCTGGGGAGTAGCCTCCCGACGCCCGCCCCCGGGCCGGCGCCGGGCGTCCGCGGCGTCAGCACGGGGCCCTCCGCCGGCCCCCGCCGCGGGCACCGCCGACCCGGAGGAACGGGCGGCGTCTGTGCCAGACCAGTCCGGGCGGGCGCATGCCGCCCGCGGGAGGCTGTGGTCGCATGTCCCTCTGGGTCTGGCTCGCGTTCGGAGGTTTGCTGGCGGCGCTGCTCGCCATCGACCTCGGCGTCCTCAACCGCAAGGCGCACGTCATCGGCGTGCGCGAGGCCCTGCGCCAATGGGCCGTGTGGGTCGGTTGCGCCCTCCTCTTCACCGGTCTGCTCTACTTCCTCTACGACGCGCACGTCGGCGGGCTGGGGCGACGGGTGCCCCAGATCTCCAAGGAAGTCCGCGACGTGGGCGGCCTCGAGGCCGCGCAGCTCTTCCTCACCGGCTACATCGTCGAGGCCTCGCTGAGCATGGACAACATGCTGGTGATCGCCCTCATCCTGGGCCACTTCAGGGTCCCGCGCGAGCACCAGCACCGCGTGCTGTTCTGGGGCATCATCGGGGCGGTGGTTCTGCGCGGGGCGATGATCGTCATCGGCGCCGCGCTGCTCAAGCAGTACCACTGGATCATCTACGTCTTCGGGGCCATCCTGCTGGCCTCGGCGGTCAAGCTCCTGGTGATGCGCGAGGGCGAGGAGGACGTGGGCCACTCCTTCGCCGTCCGGGCCGCGCGCACCGTGCTCCGGGTCTCGCCCGCCTTCGAGGGCTCGCGGTTCTTCACCCGCATCCCGGTCGGTGACAGCCGCGGCCCCTCGTCCGGTCCGGCGCCCGCCGGGGCGCGCACCGCCCTGTTCGCCACGCCCCTCTTCCTGGCCCTCGTGGTCGTCGACATCGCCGATGTCATCTTCGCCATCGACTCCATCCCCGCGATCTTCGGCATCACCCTGGACCCGTTCATCGTCTTCACGTCCAACTGCTTCGCGATCCTCGGCCTGCGGGCCATCTACTTCGCCATCGCGGCGATGATCGAGTCGTTCCGCTACATGAAGGCGAGCATGGTCTTCGTCCTGGCCTTCATCGGCGTGAAGATGCTCCTGCCGCTCGGGCCGGCGGCGATCAACGCGGGCTGGCGCCTGTCGTGCTGGCTGTCCGCCGCGATGGGACACTCGGAGGTGTCCTACGGACCCGTCATCCCGCCCGAGGCCCACTGGGACATCTCGCCCACCGCGTCGCTCCTGGTCATCATCGGGATCCTCGGCGTCGGGCTCCTGGCCTCGGTGTTCGTCCGCCCCTCGGCGCGCACGCCGCAGCCCGCCACGGGCGCCGATGAGCTGCTGGAGCTGGCGGACCTGGCGGTCCGCAACAGCCGCAAGCTCGTGATCGCCGTGATCGGCGGCACCGTGATTCTCCTGGCGATCCCCATCGGCGTGCTCCTGCCCGGGCCGGGGGGCATCCCGCTGGCGATCCTGGGCCTGGCGATCCTCGCGTCCGAGTTCGTCTGGGCCCGGCGCATGCTCAAGCGCGTCCATCGCGAGAAGGATGCGCTGCTGCGCCGCGCCCGCACGCTCGTCGGGCTTGACAGCGCCCGGTCGGGGGCCCGAACGCCAGACGCGGACCCCGCCGAGGGCGAGCGCGGCGCCAAGTCCGGGTGAGGCGCACGGCCCCTCGACGCGGCGGGGCGGCGCCGACCCCCGTCATCGCGTAACCCGGCCGTTCCCTTCCCATATAACAGGGGGAGCCGCCGAGGCGGCGCGTGCCGGAGCGCAGCACAGGAGTCCGTCCATGCGGTACAGCCGATTCGGGTGCGGGGCGATCGCGGTGCTGGTCCTGGCGGCGGGAGCGGCGCAGGGCGGACCCCTCAACCGGCGGGTCGTCGCGGCCGACGCCCGGTGGGTGCTCCACGTCGATGTCGAGGCGATCGCCGCCTCCAGCTGCTGGCGCCTCCTGGACGAGCGGAAGGCCGACCTCCGCCGGGCGCGCCTGGACGAGCTGCGCAAGCTCGAAGCCGAGCTCGGCGTGGACCCCCTCGAGCTCGTGCGCGGCGTGACGCTCTACGGCCCCAGCGCCGAGGACCCGGTCGCGATCGTGGAGGCAGGCCCCAAGCTCGACGCCGTCATCGAGCAGCTCCGCGAGAAGCTCGATGGCTACGAGGTCCGGGAGATGGAGGGCGGCGTCCTCCACTCGTGGGTCAAGGCCGATGAGGAGCAGTACGCCTTCGTCGCCATGACGCGTGAGGGCGAGCGAACGGTCGTCCTGGCCAAGGAGCGCCCGCGCCTCGACGCGGCCGTCGATGTCGTCCTCGGCCGGGCCGGGCACCTTTCCGACACGGAGATCCTCGGCGATCCGGGCGTCGGGTCGTTCATCTACCTGAGCGTCGCCGACTTCGAGGCGCTCAAGCTCCCCGGCCAGGCGGCGCAGGTCGTGCACTCGGCCAGGGCGGTCACCATCGAGGTCGGGGAGCGATCCGGCGAGTTGTTCGGCTCGGCGCAGGTCACCTCGGCGAGCGAGGAGGACGCGGCCAACATCACCGCGATCGTTCAGGGAGGGCTCGCCGCCGTCCGCATGGTCGCCGCACGGGAGCCCGACGCCCGGTGCGCCCTGGACATCGTCAAGCCGCTGAAGCTCGACCGGTCCGGCGCGACCATCTCGGCCCGGTGGGCCATGGAAGCCGGTCGCTTCGTGGATCTGCTGGTTTCCCTGTCGGAGGATGCGCACGACGAGGATCCCGCGGGCGCCGCCCGCGACGCCAAGGAGAAGAAAGACCGGTGATCGCACCCGCCGGGGCGTCCGCGCCCAGGGCCCGTCCCGCCCCGCTCCAGTCCGCTCCGGCGTCCCCTCCCAGCGCGGAGGACCTCGCACGCCGCGCCCAGGCCGGTTCCGCCGCCGCCTTCGGTGCGCTCGTCGAGATGTTCGAGGGACGCCTGCACAGCTTCCTGCTCCGCCGGACCGGGCGGGAGCACGACGCCGAGGACATCGTCCAGGAGACTTTCGTTCGCGCCTGGGAGCGCATCGAGCGATACGACGACCGCTGGCGTTTCTCCACGTGGCTGTTCACCATCGGCTCGCGCCTGGCCGCCGGCCACGGCCGGCGCGCACGCCACGACCCCGCCGCGCCCCGAGCCGGCGCGACCGATCCCGCCGCGCTCGCGGTCGTCCCCGACGACCCGGCGGATCTCCAGGCCGAGCGCAATCTGGGGCGCCGCCTCTGGGACGCGGCGGCCCGGACGCTCTCTTCCGACCAGCACGCGGCCCTTTGGCTTCGCTACGCCGAGGGGCTCGCCGTGGCCGACATCGCCCACGTTCTGGGCAAGTCCCCCGTCGGTGTCCGCGTGATCCTGTTCCGCGCCCGCGAGCGGCTGGCGCGGGATGCAGAGGAATCGGGCCTGGCCGCCCAGGTGCGCCGGGCGGGAGGTGCGCCATGACGAGCCTGGTCGCCCGCTGGATCATCGCCTCTCGGCTCGACGATGGGCGAGCGCTCCCGGCCTGGGTGCGCCGCCGACTCCGACGGGACCCGGGCCTGCTCCGCTACGCCGAGACCCTGCGCGGCCTGGACAACGCCCTGCGGTCCGCTTCGCCCGCCGTCCGGTCCGCGCGGGCGCCGCTCCCCTTCGTGGCGCGCCCTCTCCCGGTGGCTCCGGCGGTCCATCGCCCACCGGGATTCCGCGCGGACTGGGCGTTGGGCGCCCTGGCGGCCGCGGCCGCGCTTGTCCTGCTCGCGGGCCTGGCCGCCACATTCGCCGCCCGCGCCCCGCGCGGGGAACCGGCGCCGGCGCGAGACCTGGC
>CAYWOF010000305.1:0-4965 GCA_964459825.1 uncultured Phycisphaeraceae bacterium
CAGGAAGCCGCGCCGGCCCGCGCCGCCGGTGCTCACGTGCCCGGCGCCCGCCGGGGGGACGTGCTCGTGCCCCACCCCGCCGCCCCCGTGCCCGAAGGGATCGGTGACGGGCGTGCGGAGCGCCGGGTTGGGGTTGGCCACGCGCACCATGTGCACGGTGCGCGGGCGGGTGTTCAGATAGCCCAGCAGCATGTAGGCGCGGGGGTTGTCGTACATCTGGCGGGCCCGGCTGCCGGCCCCGCCGTTGGACTCCTTGTCGAGCAGGTCGCCGAAGGTGATCGCGCCGCTCGGGCAGGCCTGCTGGCAGGCGGTCTGGAAGAAGCCGTCGGGGATGTTCGGCAGATCGTGGAGCCGGGCCTCGATGCGGGCGCGGCTGATGCGCTGGATGCAGTAGGTGCACTTCTCCATGACGCCGCGCGAGCGGACCGTCACGTTCGGGTTCTTCTGCATCCGCGTGATCTCGTCGAGCTTCTGGCGCAGACGCGGGGGGACGAGGTTGGGGTTGCGCTTCCCCCAGTAGGGCATCGCCTCCTCGCCGTAGTAGGCGCCCTTGAACTTGGTCACGCCGTAGTCGAAGAAGTTGAAGCGCCGGACCTTGTACGGGCAGTTGTTGGCGCAGTACCGGGTGCCGATGCACCGGTTGTAGGTCATGTAGTTGAGCCCCTCGGGCCCGTGGACGGTGGCGTTGACCGGGCAGACCGTCTCGCACGGGGCGTTCTCGCACTGCACGCAGGCGACGGGCTGGTGGAGCATCTGCTCCGGGCTCGACGCGTCGTCGCCGGTGAAGTAGCGGTCGACGCGGATCCACGTCATCTCACGACCCTTGGCGACCTCCTTCTTGCCGACGATCGGGATGTTGTTCTCCGCCTGGCACGCCACCGTGCACGTGCCGCACCCCGTGCAGCTCGACAGGTCGATCGTCATCCCCCACTGGGGACGCTGCGAGTAGGCGGACCCCGGCGCGGCATCGCCCTTGCCCGCGTTGAGCGGGTTGTCGTAGAGCGAGAGGTTCGGGGGGGTGTGGGAGAGCTCGCCGTGGGCGACGAGCTCGCCGAACTTGAGCGTCTCGGGGGTCTTGTAGAGACGGTCCTCGGAGGTGTCCGTGTGGTCGCCGTGCGCCTGCCACGCGGGCAGGTCGACCTGGCGGAGGATCGAGCTGCGCCCCTCGAGCGACCAGTGGTTCTGGGTGCTCGAGATAGGGTAGCTCCGGCCCGTGCGCTCGATCGTCGCCCCGCGCGCGACGCGGCGCGAGGCGCCATCGCGGACGGCGAAGGTGTTGAAGCCCGCCCCGTCGCCCACGAGGCCGCAGTGCGTGCGCCCGTAGCCCAGCGTCAGGACGATCGTGTCGTCGGCCATGCCCGGGAGAACCCAGACGGGCATCTCGATGGACCGGCCGCCGACGGTGATCTTCGCGACGCGTCCCTCCGGGAACTTCGCGGTGGCGGGGTCGGGCTCCAGGCCCAGGTCCCGGGCGACGGCGGGGCTGACCAGGGCGGGGTTGTCCCAGACGACGGTGGTGCCCGCCTGCGGGAGCTCCTGGAGCCACCCGACGTTGGCGAATCGCCCGTCGTGCAGGTGGGCGGTCGTGAACACCACGTCGAGTGACTGCCGGGTGGGCGCCGGCGTCAGCGCGAGCGACGCCAGCGCGCCCGAGACCGCGCCCGCGTCGAGCGTCGGCGCCGGCACGGGGGCCGCCGGGCCGAAGTGCCCATCGTGCAGGGCGCGGCGCCAGCGCTTCTCGAAGTCCGCGTCGGCCGGGGCGCCCCAGCGCTCCCGCCACGTGCGCCGCACGAGGTCGTACCCCCTGGGGAGCGTCGCCCCGGTCCCCGGCGTGGCCAGGAGCGCGAGGAACTCGATGTCGCTGAGGGCCGGCTCGTAGATGGGCGCGATCATCGGCTGGACCGGCGCCATCGTGCCGTCCCACGACTCCGTGTCCCCCCACGACTCCAGGTCGTGCGCCGCGTTCAGGGACCACTCGGCGGCGGCGGAGGTCTCGCTCGGCCCGACCGACAGGCAGATGGTGGTGGCCCTGGCGAACGCCGCGCCGAAACCGAGATCGGCCGGGGCGTCGTAGACCGGGTTGGTGTGGATGCAGACCAGCGTGGTGACGTGTCCGGCGTTGAGCTCGTCGGCGACGCGCCGGAGTCCGGCCCCCGAATCCGCCGCCAGGTCGGCCTCGAGCGGGCGATAGCCGACCGTGTTGCCGGCGTTCCCCAGCGCCGCGTTGAGGGCGTGCACGAGGGCGTGCACGGGTGCGGGCTGGCTGGCCCCGGCGACGATGATCGAGTGGCCGAGGTGACCGTGCTCGGCGTCGGCCAGGTCCGCGGCGACCGCGTCCACGAAGCGCGGGTCCACATCGGCGCCGGCGGGGACGTCGACGGCCGCGAGCGCCCGCCGGAGCTCCTCCGAGCCCGAGACGCCCAGGGACTCGAGCACCCTCCGGGCCAGCGCCACGGCGAACGCCGGAATCCGCGAGGGCGCCAGGCGCAGCCGGTGGTCGGCCTGGGCGCCGGTGATGGAAAAGGCCGACTCGACCACGTACAGCCGGCTCATCCCGTCGTGCGTCGTGAGCGGGCGCCGCGTGGATGCGAAGTCGCGTGCGTGCACGAGGCCGTTGGGCTCGCCCTCGGCGTTCAGGAAGTCGCGGTCGAGCGAGACCACGACGCGGGCCCTCGCGAAGCCGAGCACCTCGCGCACCGGCGCGCCGAACGCGAGTCGCCCGCCCTCGGCGGGGCCCGGCGCGTCGCTCGCCTCGTACGGGACCCACAGCGCTCTCGGGAAGCGGGCCAGCAGGAGATCGCGAACCGCGTCGCGCGTGGGGCTGGTCTTCTTCTCGACGATGAACGCGAGGCCGGCCCCCTGGGTCGCGTCGTACCGGGCCAGGTGCGCCACGACCCACGGCACGAAGGTGTCCCAGGTGGTGGCGCGCAGGTCGCGCTCGGCCCCCGCGGGCGGGCGGTAGACGGGCAGCTGCAGGCGATCGGGGTCGTACAGGCCGAGGATGCTCGCCTGTGCCCAGGACGAGCTGCGGCCCTGGCTGGTCGGGTGGAGCGGGTTGCCCTCGACCTTGGTCGGACGTCCCTCGTGCGTCTCTACCAGCAGGCCCTCGGCGCCGCCGCCGGGCAGCGCCATGCTCGTGGCGTAGAACAGGGGCTTGCCCGGGATGACATCCTCGGGCACGACGGCGGTGTAGGGGACGATCTTCTGGTCGGGGCGACGGCACCCCGGGATCGTGGCCGCGCCGGCCAGCGCGAACGACGCCCCCATGAGCTGCAGGAACGAACGGCGCGAGGTCTGGAGCAGCTCGGAGGCGCCGGCGGGGAACTCGCGCTCGACGAACTCACGGAACTCGGCCGTGTCCGCGAGTTCTTCGGCGCTCCGCCAGAGCCGCGGGGCCGCGGCGGACCCGCTGGCGCGCATCAGCTCCCGCCGGCGCCGGGCCAGCTCGCGCGGACCCGGACGGGGCGCCTTGGCGCTCGGTCCATTCGTCGAGGGGCACTGGTCGTGGGGCATGGCTCGCGTCTTCCGTGGCGGGTCGGTCGGCGACCGGATCGGGGGGACGGGGAGGGGGGCGGGAGGTTAGAAGTGGCAGGCGCCGCAGTTGTCCGGTGGTGCGGTCCGGAGCGACTTGAGGATCTCGCGGGCCTCGGACTCGTGGGCGCTCGGACGCGCCATCCACTCCTCCTCCACCCACTTGAGGTTGGTGACCTGCCCCTGCGGCACGAGGAACTTCGCGGGGTTCTCGCGCCCGTCGATCGCCCGCTTGACCGATCGATGGCAGGAGAGGCACCAGCTCATGCTGATCGAGTGCTCCTGCGTCACGACGGGCATGGCGGTGATCTGCCCGTGGCAGGAGAAGCAGCTCACGCCGGCCTTGATGTGCACGCTGTGCGGGAAGTTCCGGACGTAGTCGGGAAGCTTGTGCACCCGGCGCCACTCGATCGCGCGGTCCTGCGTGTAGAGATCGCGGACGAACTGGGCGCGCTCGTTCTGGGCCGGCTGGAGCGACACGTGCCCGTCGGCGTGGCACCCGTAGCAGGTGGCCACGCTGGGGATGTTGGCCTCATCGCTGCTCTCGATCTTCGTGTGGCAGTAGCGACAGTCCAGCCCGAGCTTGCCCGCGTGGAGCTGGTGATTGAACCCGAAGTACGGCTGGGTCGGCATGAAGCCGACCTCCCAGAAACTCGGCGTGGCCCAGTACCAGAAGCCCCCCACCACCGCCGTCAACCCCCCGACCCCGGCCACCGCGGCCACCGTGGGGAGTGCATTCAACCACTTCGGGAAGATCACGGACATCAGGCAGTCTCCTGCGGCCGGGACCACCCGCGCGAGCCCCCTCGCGGTGGGCCCGGGCGTTCGCCCCGGCGGGCGACCGAGTTTCAGCCGACCGGCTTATCCGCTTTTTGGGCGGGTCCCGGTCGGAGGGCGTAGAGCATAGCCAGTTGTTTCGCGCATTGCTGCGGGACCGGAATTCGGGCCCCTTTGACCTGCACCGGGGCGGGTGGTTACTGTGGGGCCGCAAGCCGTCGGCCCCCGCCGTCCCCACCCTTGGAGCGCTCCATGGCACAGCCGGCCGTCACCAGGCCCGACCACTTATCGGACAGATGGGCCCAATGGCGCCCACTGATAGGCCCCGTCGTGTACTTCGCGTTCCGCTGGTCGGTGGAGCTGTGGTGCGTCTGGTTCCTTGTCCACTTCCCCGGCGTGCGAACGCCGCCGGTCGTGGCCGGGTTGGTGCTCTCGGCCTGGTTCCTGCTCCGGGCCGGGTGGATGGGTCGCGGCATGCCCGCCGGCCGGGCCTGGCGGGTGGGGCTCGGGGCGGGGTTGGTGTCCGGCGTCCTGAACCTCCTGCTGCTCGGGTCGGCGCTGGTTAAGCAGCCGGACACCGGGATGCCTGCGCCGGGCGTGACCGGGCTGACTCCCAGTTTCCCGGTGATGGTGCTGGGGTTCCTGCTCCTCTGCGGG
>CAYWOF010000306.1:0-3060 GCA_964459825.1 uncultured Phycisphaeraceae bacterium
TACGTGCGGATCAACCGGGCGGACCTGTCGGCCTCGTACTGGCGCCTGCTGCTCGAACGCGGGCTGACGCCGGTGCAGTTCGTGGACCTCGTCGAGAAGTCCCGGGACCGGGACCGCTTCGAGGACACCATCGGGCGCGCCATGCGCGTGCCGGAGCTGGAGGCCTGGGCCGCGGCCCTGCTGACGACCTACGAGCGCGGGAAGCTCGAGCGGGTGCGCGACCCGAAGGAGATCACGGCGAACATCGGCATGCTCACGGGGATCGCGCGGGCGCGCCTGCTGGCGCGGGAGCGGCTGGTGGCCGCCGGCGAGTACGCCATGCCGCAGCTCCTCCAGGCGCTCCTGCAGGACCAGCACAACGAGCTCTCGGCGCAGGCGGGCATCCTGCTGGTGGACATGGGGCGCCACGCGGTCATGCCGCTGTGCACGGCGTTGACGAGGCTCGACCCCGCGGGCCAGGAGAAGGTGGCGAACATCCTCGGCCAGATTCCCTACCGGGCCTCGCTCCCCTTCCTGGCGGAGGTGGCGGCGGGAACGACGTCGCCGAACGTGCGGGCGGCGTGCGAGCGGGCGATCGGGCGGATCGATGCGCGCGTGGCGGGGGTGGCGGCGGCGCCGCTGTACCTGGAGCTGGGGGAGGGGTACTACACCGAGCGTCCGGAGTTGACCAGCTTCCCGGCGGAGGAGTTCCAGCTGTTGTGGTCGTTCGTTCCGGCGGTGGGGCTGCACCCGACGGCGATCCGCACCGAGGTGTACCACGAGGCGATGAGCATGCGCGCCGCCGAGCGGTCGCTGGCGCTGGAGGCCGACGGGAACGACGGGTCGGTGGCGCTGTGGGTGGCGTCGAACTTCTCGCGCGAGATCGACACGCCGGAGGGGTACGACAACCCGGCGTACCCGGCCGCGCGCCGCGACGCGATGTACTACGCCGTGGCGTCGGGCCCGCGGATCGACGAGAGCGTGCTGGCGCGGGCGCTGGACTCGCGCGACACGCCGCTGGCGCTGCGGGCGATCGGGGCGCTGGACCGGAACGCGGGCGGCGCGAGCCTGTGGGGCGCGGGCGGGAGCGAGTCGGAGCGTCGGCCGCTGCTCGAGGCGCTGCGTTACCCGAACCGGCGGGTGCAGTACGACGCGGCGCTGGCGATCTCGCGGGCCCAGCCGCGCGAGGCGTTCGAGGGCTCGGACCGCGTGGTGCCGATCCTGGCCAGCGCGATCCGGGATGCGGGCTCGCGCTACGCCGTGGTGATCGCCAGCGACGAGGAGCGGTACCAGCGTCTGCGCCGCGTCCTCGAGGGGGCGGGCTACACCGTGCTGCCCTCGGGGCGGGCGCTGCGCGACGTGGCCGGGGCCATCTCCGAGGCGCCGGGGATCGACCTGATCGTGAGCGACCTCGGGACGGACGCGACCTCGAACCTGATCGACGAGGCGCGGGCGACGCCCGCGCTGGGGGCGACGCCGATCCTGGCGCTGGCCTCGGCGCAGGGGTACATCGACCTGCGGCGCGAGCACGGGCGGGACGTGAGCATCTCGATCCGTCCCACGGGCGTGGACGACGCGACGGTCGGTCGCGCCGTGGCTGAGCTCGTCGGGGCGGCCTCGGGCGGGGACATCGGCGCCGAGGAGGCGCGGGCCTACACGGCGCGGGCGTTGGGGGTCCTCCGGGACCTGGCGGTGTCGCGCAACCAGGTGTTCTCGGTCGACGACGCGGTCTCGCCGCTGATCGCCGCGCTCCCCTCCGGCGGCTCGTTCCAGATCGAGATGGCGGAGATCCTGGCGCGGGTGGACCAGGCGCGGGCGCAGGTGGCGTTGATGGACGCGGCCGCGTCGGCCACGGCCGAGCAGCGCATCGCGCTGCTGGGGAAGGTGGCGGACTCGGCGCGCCGGTTCGGCAACCGCCTGGAGACGCGGCAGGTGCAGCGCGTCATCGCGATGGCGGGCTCGGGCTCGAACGAGGAGGCCACGGCGGCGGCGGCGCTGATGGGCTCGCTCAATCTCTCCAATGACGACCTGATCCCGCTGATCCTCGGGAAGAAGAAGTAACTCCGGGGCGCGGCGCCGGCGGTCGCCGGACGCGCCGGTGGGCGTAGATCTCGGACCCGGTTCGCGTCGCCCGGTTCTCGGCACCGGGGCGGTGGCGGTCTGCGCCCCGAGCAGGGGTCACAAGCGACACAGGCGGAAGGACTTCCGGCGTTGGCCCTCGTGACCCGTCAAGGGTGAGCGGGGGGCCGTCGATTCTGTCCCCGGCCGTGCTGGTCGCGCGGGGCGTGTGCCCGGCGGGCCGGGGCGGCCTCACAAGGCGGTACCGCCCGGCGGGGGAGCCGGTGTCGATTCGGGAGTCGTGTTGAACAGCTGTTTCAAGGAGAAGCTCATGCGCGCACGAGTTCGGAAGGCCTTCACGCTGGTCGAAATCCTCATCGTCGTGGTCATCCTCGGGATCCTGGCGGCGATCGTGGTGCCGCAGTTCACGAACGCCACGCAGGACGCGATGGCGGGCAACCTGGAGTCGCAGCTGGACACCATCGAGAACCAGCTCGAGCTCTTCCGGGCGCGGAACAACGCGTACCCGGACATCGTGGCCAACCAGTGGGTTGACCTCGTGAACGGCAACTACCTCAAGACGAACCCCGCCAACCCCTTCAACGGCTCGACGTCCGTCGCCGCCGCCGGCTCCGCCGCGGCCACCGACGGGTGGACGTGGGACGCCGCCACGGGCATCCTGGGCGCGACCTACTTCGACGAGGCCACCGGCGTCATCACGCCGAACCAGATCGAGTAGTTGGCCCAACGCGAACACACACCGCCGGCCCTCTACCGGGGGCCGGTCGGTCTTGTCGGCGGACGGGGAGCGCGGCGACGGTCGCCGCCGGGAACGGCGCGGACGTCCGGGAAGGTGGGTTCCATGTCTCGAGTGTCGCGCGGCGCCTTCACGCTGGTCGAGATCCTGATCGTCGTGGTGATCCTGGGGATCCTGACGGCGATCGTCGTGCCCCAGTTCGCCAAGGCGACGGACGACGCGACATCGATGGCGACGCTGGACCAGCTCACGAAGGTGCGCCGGGC
>CAYWOF010000306.1:3070-4956 GCA_964459825.1 uncultured Phycisphaeraceae bacterium
GTGTACTACGTCCGGAGCAACAGCCAGTACCCGAACATCACGGCCGGGAACGGGACGTGGGGCCAGCTGGTGGGGCCGGGGTATCTGAAGGAGGCGCCGCGCAACCTGTGGGTGGGCGGGGCCAACGAGGCGGTGGTCATCATCGGGAACGTGCCGGACGCGGGGTACCAGACGACGCACGGGTGGATCTGGGACCCGGCGAGCGGGAACCTGTGGGCCGGGAGCTTCGACGGGAACGACGAGCCGTACCCGAGGCCGTGAGCCGGCCGGACGCGCGGCGCAAGGAGTCGGGAGCATGGATCAGCAGCTGGCGGAGCGGACGGGCGGTCGCCGGACGTCGTACCAGAACGCGGCGCTGACGGCCATCGCGCTGCTGCTGGGTCTGGGCCTGGTCGACCGCGGGGCCGACCGGGTGGCGACGGCGCGGGGCGCGGGGGAGCAGCCGCCCTCGGAGAGCGCGGGGATGGTGAGCCCGGCCGAGCAGCGCCGGGACATGATCGCGGAGCTGCGCAAGGCCAACGCGCGGCTCGAGGCGATCGAGGCGCGCCTCAAGGCGGGCCTGAGCGTGAAGGTGACGGACATGCCGGCGCTGAAAATGGCGGGCGAGGGTAAGGCCGAGGCCAAGCCGGAGCCGAAGGCCGAGCCGAAGGCGGGCGCGGGCGACAAGTAGCGGCTCGGCGCGGTGCGGTCGGGCGGCGGGAGGGAGTCGCATGGTTCGCGTCGCTCGAGGGTACACGCTCATCGAGGTGCTGATCGTCGTGGTGATCCTGGGGATCGCCGGGGCGCTGGTGGTGCCGTCGATCGCGTCGGCGGACGTGCTGCGCGTGCAGGCGGCGGTGCGGACGATCGTCTCGGACATCAACTTCGCGCAGTCGGACGGCCTGGCCCACCAGGAGGGCCGGGCGATCGTCTTCGACCCGCCCACGAACCGGTACGCGCTGCTGGAGGTGCACGGGCCGAACCCGGACCCGCAGACCGACACGATCTACGAGGTGGACCTGAGCCAGGCGAACCGCTTCCACGATGCGCGGATCGACAGCGCGATCTTCGACTTCGGGAGCACGCTGGTGTTCGACGAGTTCGGCGGGCCGGTGACGGCGCCGGGGAGCGCGACGCCGGGCAACGGGGGGACGATCACGGTGAGCGGGTCGGGCAGCGTGTTCGCGATCACGGTCGAGGCGTACACGGGGCGCGTGACGGTGACGCGTCTGCAGGGGTCCTGAGATGGCGAGGGGGCCGGGGGCAGGGCGGGGG
Organism: uncultured Phycisphaeraceae bacterium; assembly: GCA_964459825.1. GTDB lineage: Bacteria > Planctomycetota > Phycisphaerae > Phycisphaerales > UBA1924 > CAYWOF01. The sequence goes on from CAYWOF010000306.1 coordinate 4,325, forward strand.
ACGCGGCGCTCGCGCGGGCGCGCGCTGGCGGGCGTCGTGGTGCTGTTGTCGGTGGTGAGCCTGCTGATCTGGGCGCGCTTGCGCCTGGTGACGGGCCTGCCGCGGACCGCGTACGCCGAGCCGGGGGCGACGGGCCCATCGTCGCCGGCGCGGTGAGGGCGGGCGCAACTCGAACGGTCGTGCGGGTCGGGCGGGGTGCGCGGGCGGGCGTGCCGGGTGGTGGCGCGCGCCGGGCGCGTCAACTCGGACCGGGCGTGGACGGAAGGGATTGCCCGGACGTCCCAGGGGGACCGTGGCGCGCGCGGGCGCCCAAAGTTCGGGCGCGGCCCGGACGACAAACGCCGTGCGGCATGCCGTGGGCGGTGCCGACGGTCCGCGAACCAACGCGGGCGGCGGGGGGAACGCGGAACGAGGTCGCCTGCGTCGCGACCCGAGCGAACCGAAGGAGTTGAGTTCATGGTCAAGCAGCTTCGCACGGTCGGGACGGGGATGGCGGGCGGTCGGGCGCTGGCCCGGAGCGCCGCGGCGTTGTTCGTGCTGGCGGGGAGCTCGGTCGGCCTGGCCCAGGCGCCGGGCGCGGCGCCGGCGACGAGCCCGACGGGCGAGCCGGGCGCTTCGGCGCTCCAGGCGCT
>CAYWOF010000307.1:0-4939 GCA_964459825.1 uncultured Phycisphaeraceae bacterium
GTTCGCCCTTGGCTGCCCGTAGTGGCGGCCGAGCCGGTTTGTGGCATACTTGGAGCACCGTGCGCCTTCCCCGGATCGTCCCCGCTGCTGTGCTGAGCTCCGCCGTGTCGCTGGCCGGCGTGGTGCCGACCGCGTCCTCGCGTCCCGTGCCGCCCCAGCCCCCCACCGAGATCGTCTACTACGACGCCGCGGACCCGTCCGGGGGCCTCTCCGGCGGCTTTGTCGTCCTCCCCCGCCCCGCGCTCGACCGCGCCGCCCTCCGCCCCCCGCCCGGTACCGTCGCCGTCACGCTGCTCGACAACGGCAACCCCCTCAACCGCGTGGACCTGGTCACCGTCGGCGACGGCTACCAGGCCGCGCAGCTCGGCGCCTACGCCGCGCACGCGCAGAACGCCGTCAACCAGCTGCTGAACCAGGAGCCGTTCAAGACCTACGCGTCGGTCTTCGCGGTCCATCGCGTGGATGTGGTCTCCATCGACTCCGGGGTGGACAACGACCCCGTCCCGGGCATCGCCCGCAACACCGCCCTCGACATGGGCTTCTGGTGCAACAACATCGAGCGGCTCCTCTGCGTCAACGTCACGAAGGCCTACCAGCGGGCCGCGGCCGCCCCCCAGCCGTTCGACCAGATCCTCGCCATCGCCAACTCCACCAAGTACGGCGGGGCCGGCTACACCACCAGCGAGCTCGCCACCCTCTCCGGCGCCAACGGCCTCTCCCCGGAGGTCGCCATCCACGAGCTGGGCCACAGCTTCGGCAACCTCGCCGACGAGTACGAGTACGGCGGCCCAGCGACCTGGACCGGCGGCGAGCCCTCCGCCCCCAACGTCTCCATCCGCACCGCCGCCCAGATGGCCCAGCTGGCCACCAAGTGGCACCTCTGGCTGGGCGACAACAACCCCCTCTTCGACGGCCTCGTCTCCACCTACGAGGGCGCCAACTACTCGCTATACGGCATCTACCGCCCGACGTTCAACTCCAAGATGCGCAGCCTCAACCGCCCCTTCAACCTCCCCTCGGTCGAGAGCCTCATCGTCGAGATCTACCGCGAGGTCCGGCCCATCGACGACTCGACCCCCACGTCCGAGGTCCTCTCGAGCGCCAGCATCCCCTTCATCGATCCGATCGACCCGCTCAACAACCCCCTCGCGATCCAGTGGAGCCTCAACGGAGCTCCCATCCTCGGCGCCACCAGCCCCACGCTCTCGATCGCTGCCCTGGGCCTCGCGCCGGGGCTCTACTCCGTCTCCGTTCGGGTGGTGGACAATACCCCCTGGGTTCGCAACGCGACGCTGCGCAACCAGTGGCTGACCCAGACCAGGTCGTGGGGGCTGATCGTCGCGCCGCCGTCGTGCTACCCCGACTGCACCGGCGAGGGCCAACTCAACGTCAACGATCACATCTGCTTCCAGTCGAGGTTCGCGCTGGGAGACCCCTACGCCGACTGCGACCAGAACGGGGTTCGGGACGTGAACGACTACATATGCTTCCAGACCCGCTTCGCCCTCGGTTGCTGAACCACCCCCGGTTCATGCCCCCGCCCCGCTCCGGCCGTCCTCGGGAAGGCTCCCGGCGCCGCCCCCGAGTGCCGGCCGGTGGGGGAACTCCCCCACCGTGGAGGTACCAGCGACCTGACAGGCATCGAACAACCGCGAATCGTTCGCGTTCCGGGGTTGCCTAACTCACCGTTTGGATTACGCTTGAGCAGCGGCGGGGCCGGGCGGCATGGGCACGCCCACCGTCGCATGGGAGGGTGGCCGGGGGATGGGGGCCGGGGGGCACCCACTCACTCCATCCAAATAACCGCGGGGACAGCACGATGAGCACGCGCACCGGGTTGACACGTCGGGTCCTTGGTCTGATCGGCGCGGCCGGACGGCCCCATCCGGCCCGGGCGGCGCGGATCGAACGTCCCCATCGCCTGCTCGAGCCGCTCGAGGGGCGGCAGCTCCTCGCGCTCGTCACCTGGGATGGCGGCGGCGATGGCACCTCCTGGGAGGACCCCGCCAACTGGAGCGGCGATGCGCTCCCCACGGCCGCCGACGATGTCGAGATCGACGTCCCGGCCAGTCCCACCATCGTCCATTCCACCGGAACGACGGAGATCCTCTCGCTCAACTGCGCCGAGACCCTCCAGGTCACCGGCGGCAACCTCACCATCGGCGCCGCCTCCGCGATCAACGGCGATTTCACGCTCGCCGACGCCGCCGCGCTGACCATCTCGGCCGGCACGACCACCGTGGCGACCGGCGCCATCGACGGCGACGTGACCCTGGCGGCCGGCGCGCACCTGACGCTCACCGGCGACGTGGCCCACAACGGGGCGCAGTACCTCGGCTCCGGCCAGGTCCACTTCACCGGCGGCACCCACACGTTCGAGGGCAACAACCGGTTCGACTCGCAGGGGCGGGTCGAGAACGCCTCCGTGACGGTGCTCGTCGCCACCGGCACCTCGGCGATCTTCTCGGGCAACAACTTCCGCCTCATGGCCGGGCTCATGCAGCTCGACGGCAACTTCGCCGTCGCCGGCTTCTCCGCCGTCACGATCTCCGGTGGCGCCGTCGACGGCGTCGGCAACGTCACCGTCGTCGCCCACCTCAACTGGTCCGGCGGTTCCATCCGCGGCTCGGGCATCCTCAAGATCCAGCCCTCCGGCACCCTCAACGTCTCCGGCAACGTGCAGCTCAAGCGCAACCTCACCAACGACGGCGCCATCAACTGGACGGCCGGCAACTTCTGGCTCAGCGGCGCCACCGTGACCACGCTGGCCACCCGTCTCTTCATCGCCGCCGGCACCGGCACGCTCGTCAACGGGCCCGGCACCAACGCCGTGAACAACTCCGGCACCTTCCGGCCCGCGTCGGCCGGCACGGTGGTGGTCGGTGTTCCGTTCAACCTCAACGACGGGTCGGTCAACATCGTCTCCGGGGCCGTCCGCTTCGCCGGCCCGATCAACCTCGCCGGCGGCGCCATCATCGGCCCGGGCACGGCCCACATCGTCTCGAGCGCCGTCTGGACCGGGAGCGGCATGGACGGGGCCGGCGTCACGGTCTTCCACCCGACCTCCACCCTCAGCCTCGAAAACGCCGACGACAGCCGCGGCATCTCCCGGCGCATCAACATCCACGGCACCGTCAACCACTCGCAGGGCGGCTTCCTGATGGACGGCGCCACCATCGCCATCATGCCCGGGGCGACCTACAACCTCTCCGTCGTGGGCGCCGCCTTCTCGCTCCGCGCGGGCGCCACCGCCACGCTGAGCAACGCCGGAACGCTCAACCGGACCGGGGCCCAGCAGACCACCATCGCCGGCGTCCGCTTCAGCAACACGGGCACCCTCAACGTCACGGGCGTCCTGAACTTCACCGGTCCCGTCTCGCAGATCTACGCCAACACGCTCCACGCGGGGAGCTGGAACATCGCGCCCAACTCCGGCATCCTCGGCACCGGCGTCATCCGGCGCAACCTCGCCACCGTGAGGCTCAACGGCGTCAACGCCATCTTCAACTCCATGTCCACGCTCAACTCCAACGAGGGCATCCTGTCCCTGGGAGGAAAGGTCACGCTCGCGCTGACCCCCGCCGGCGGAACCTTCGCCAACGCCGGCACGCTCATCCTGGGCGTGGGCACCCACCTGAGCGTCACCGGCGCGTTCGCCCAGACCAGCGCGGGGACCTTCATCACCCGCGTGCTGAGCACCGCCACGGCGGGCTACGGCCGGCTCACGTCGACCGGCGCCGCCACGCTCGACGGCACGTTCACCGCCACCATCCAGCCCGGCTACGTCGCCGCCGTCGGGCACATGTTCACGGTGATCGATCCCTCGACCGTGTCCGGCACGTTCGCCACCGAGAATCTGCCGTCCCTGGGCGCCGGCAAGGCGTTCGACGTCGAGTACCTGACCACCGCCGTTCGCCTGGTCGTGCTCCCCGCCTGAGTTCCGGGGCGGCGAGCTACCGGCGCGGCGCCAGGTCCACGTACCCCTGCATCCGCCCGCGGATGACGCTCAGGCGGACGTGCTCGCTGCCCGAGAGCGTCCGCATCACGCGGTCGAACGCCTCCGCCGTGGGCACCGGAACCCCCGCCACCTCGACGATGATGTCGTCGGGCATCAGCCCGTCCTCCCCCGCCCCCGGTCCCATCGGGTCCAGGCGCGTGACCACCACCCCCTCGATCGGCGCGCGGTAGCCCATCGCCCGCAGGCGCTCGATGGTCAACGTCTCGACGGCGAAGCCGAACGCCCCCAGCGCCGCACCGCCGGGCTGGCGGCTCTCCCCCTCCATCGTGTCGATGACCGTCAGCGTCAGCGTGCGCGGGCGCCCGTCGCGCACCACGTCCACCGTCGCGGACGTCCCCGGGCGCGTGAAGGCGATCGCGTTGCGCAGCCGGTTCCCGTCCTCCATCGCGCGCCCGTTGAACCGGACGATCACGTCGTCGGCACGGAGACCCCCGGACTCGGCCGGTCCGCCCGCCAGCACGCTCGCCACCCGCACCCCGCCGGGCCCCGGCAGCCCCAGGCGGCGCGCTTCCTCCGCCGGAACCGGCACCATGCGGATGCCGATCCAGCCGCGCTGGACGCGCCCCGTCTCGATGAGCATGTCCATCACCGCCCGCGCGATCGTCGCCGGAATCGCGAAGCCGATCCCCACCGACCCGCCGCTCCGCGAGGCGATCTGGCTGTTGATCCCCACCACCGCCCCATCGAGATTCACCAGCGGCCCGCCGCTGTTGCCCGGGTTGATCGCCGCGTCCGTCTGGATGAAGTCCTCGAACCGCTCATCGCTCGGCCCCGCCAGGCCCGTCCGGTTCTTGGCGCTCACGATCCCCGCCGTCACCGTGCTGTCGAAGACCCCGAACGGGCTGCCCAGGGCCATCACCCACTCGCCGATCTCGAGCGTGTCGGAGTCGCCGAATCGCGCCGGCGTCAGGTCCGACGCCT
>CAYWOF010000308.1:0-4926 GCA_964459825.1 uncultured Phycisphaeraceae bacterium
TCAGCTCGGCCTCGTGCACACCCTCGCCCAGGTCGGGCAGGATGAAGTCGTTCGGATTGGCGGGGGACTTACCGTGGGCCATCGTTGGTCTCGCGGGCAAATGGCACATCGCACAGGGTTACATCGCACATCAGGTCGGCGCCCGACGGGGGACCGTAGCCGCCCGGCGGGTGCGGTGGATCATTGCTCCGAAGATCCGCTGGAGCTCGGTGGCCTCGTCGGCGAGAGGGCGGAGCCGATCGCCCTGGATCCAGCCGCGCTCGGAGACGAACCGGAGCCAGAACCGGGTCTCGCTGAGCTCCTTGACCGCCACCCCGAGGCTCTTGCAGAAGTCCGCGCGGCTCATCGCCTCGCTGGCCTCCCAGACGTTGGCTCCCACGGAGGTGCCCGCCCCGATGATCTGGTCCATGATGCGCTGGCTTCGCGTTCGCCGCGAGACGGCCTCCGCCACGTCCACGACCCGTTGGCTGAAGGCATGGCAGCGATCCAGAGTTTCCGGCTTCAGGCGACCCATCGCGTCGTCCGTGTTCTCCGATGTGCTCTGTCGCCATGTGCCATGTGCGATGTCAGTACGCCAGCACCTGCCCGATCGCCTCGACGATCCGCTTCTCGTCGGGCAGGTACTCGAGCTCGAGCTTGTAGTAGGGCATGACGGTGTCGAAGCCGCAGACGCGCTGAACGGGAGCCTGGAGGTGGAGGAAGCAATGCTCCTGGAGAAGGGCCGAGAGCTCGGCCCCGAGGCCGCAGGTCTTGGGGGCCTCGTGCACGATGACGCAGCGCCCGGTCTTCCGGACGGAGTTGACGAGGCAGTCGGCGTCGAAGGGGTAGATGGTGCGCAGGTCGATGAGCTCCGCCGAGACGTCCTCGGGGAGCTGGTCGAGGGCCTTGTTGCACTGGTGCACGGTCGCGCCCCACGAGATGACCGTCACGTCCGTCCCCTCCGCCACCACCCGGGCCTGCCCGATGGGGATCGTGTACTCCTCCTCCGGCACCTCCTCGCGCCCGGAGCGGTACACCCGCTTGGGCTCGAAGAAGACCACCGGGTCGGGGTCGCGGATGGCGGAGGTCAGCAGGCCCTTGGCGTCGTAGGGCGTGCACGGCATCACGACCTTCAGCCCCTTGTGGTGCGTGTAGATGGCCTCGGGCGAGTCGCTGTGCAGCTCCGGCGCGTGGATGCCGCCGCCGACCGGGACGCGCACCGTCATGGGGATGGTGACGGACCCGCGCGAGCGCGTGCGGTACCGCGCCGCGTGGTTCACCAGCTGGTCGTACGCCGGCCCCAGGAAGCCCTCGAACTGGATCTCCGGGATCGGGCGCATCCCGGCCATGGCCAGGCCCACCGCCGTCCCCATGATCCCCGACTCGGAGAGGGGCGTGTCGATCACGCGCTCGCCGCCGAAGCGCTTGTGCAGCCCCTCGGTGACGCGGAACACGCCGCCGTTGGCGCCCACGTCCTCACCGAGGATGACGATGCGCTCGTCGCGCTCCATCTCCTGGTAGAGCGCCTCGTTGATGGCGTCGACCAGCGTCAGGCCCTTCTCGATCATCTGCTCGGTGCGGGGCATCTCGATCTCCTAGGCGTTCTGGAGCGTGCCCTGAAGCCCCGCCTGCTCCGGCTGCTGGCCCAGGCTGCTGGTGCGGAGCGTCCGCTTCTGGACCTCGAGCTCGGCCGGGAGCGGCGGCGCGAAGGTGTGGTCGAAGATGTCGTCGGTGGTCGGCCGGGCGATCCCCTCGGCGCGCTTCACCACCTCGGCCACCAGCACCCGGGCGCGCTCCTCGGCCTCTTTCTGCCGGGCGTCGTTCCACAGGTCTTTACGCTCCAGGTACTTGCGCAATCGGATCAGCGGGTCGCGCTGCTGCCAGTGCTCCACCTCGGCCGCGTCGCGGTACCGCCGGGCATCGTCGGCCGTCGTGTGGTCGCCCAGGCGATAGGTGACGGCCTCGATGAAGCTGGGCCCGCCGCCGGCGCGGGCACGCTCGATGGCGTCGCGGCTGGCCTTGACCACGGCGAAGAGGTCGTTGCCATCCACCTGCATCGTCGGCATCCCGTACGCGATCGCCTTCTGCGCGATCGTCTCGCTGGCGGTCTGGGTCTCGCGCGGCACCGAGATCGCCCACCCGTTCTGCTGGCAGAGGAACACGCACGGCACCTGGAACGTGCTGGCGAAGTTCATCGCCTCGTGGAAGTCGCCCTCGCTCGTGGCCCCGTCCCCGAAGTACGTCACGCAGACCCGCGCCTCCTTGCGCAGCTTGAAGGCCCAGGCGATGCCCACCGCGTGGAGCATCTGCGTCCCGATCGGGATCGAGATCGGGAGCACGTTCACCCCCGCCGGGATCTGGTTGCCCCGCTCGTCCCCCATCCAGTGCAGCAGGATGCTCTCCATCGGCAGCCCGTGCATGAAGAGGGCCGCGTTCTCGCGATAGCATGGCACGAGAAAGTCCACGCCCTTCTGCGCCGCGAAGCCCGAGCCGATCGCCGCGGCCTCCTGTCCCTTGTTCTGCGGGTACGTCCCCATGCGCCCCGAACGCTGGAGCTTGAAGGCGATCTCGTCGTAGTGGCGGCACTGGACCATGAACTCGTAGAGGTGCTGGACCTGCTCATCGCTGAGCACGCCCCGCGCCAGCTTCTCGTCGAGGTGGCCGTGCTCATCCATGATCTGGAGCCACTCGACCTGGGCCTGGTAAACAACCTTCGTGGGCATGCGGGCTCTCCCTTGGGCCACAGCGGATCGGGGGCGACCTCGGCACCGGCCGATCGATCGCCCCAGACCGGCACCGTGCTGGGCCGCTCGCCGGGATTCCGCCCTAGCGTAGCCGATTCGGGCCCGTCTGGAAACCGGACGGTGGACCGGGTTCCGCGCGCCGGCCCGGCGCCGAACGGGTTCCGCGCGCCGGCATCGTCCCGCGTCGCAAGCCCCGCGCCCGCTCCCGCGCCGCCCGACAACGTCTTGTTCCGGACGCCATGGTCTGGTATCTTGCACGGGTGGTCGGGCGCCGGCGGCGCGGGAGTGTTCACCATGAGGTTGGCGGTGATCGGGTTCGCGGGGGCGGCGGCCATCGCCGCGCCCGCCGCGGCGCAGGACCGATTCCTCATCAACGACCGCACGCTCGACGCGATCGTGCTGGTCGATGACGCCAACGCCAACGGAGTGATCGACGAGCCGGGCGAGGTCCACACGTGGTTCAGCGCGGCGAACGCCGCCGGGACGATCGGCCCCTCGAACCCGACCTGCCTGGCCGTCCGGGGCGATGGCCTGGCCGCCATGGGGGACCAGGGCCTGGGAGTCGTCTTCCTCCTCCGGGATGGCAATCGCGATGGCGATGCGCTCGATGCGGGCGAGAGCGTCGTCGCGGCCGGGCCCGGCAACGCCTCGGGCGTGAGCCTGGCGTTCCCCACCGGCGCGGCGTTCGACGCGGGAGGAACGCTCCACGTCGTGAACGCCGGCAACTCCTTCGGGAGCGACGCCCTCTACCGGATGACGGACCGGAACGCCGATGGCGACTTCCAGGATGCCGATGAGATCGAGGAGTTCGTCGCGGCCGGCGCCTTCGGGCCGGGCAACGGACCCTACAGCCCGCAGGAGGCGGTCTTCCTCCCCGTGGCGGCGTACACGGGCGGGCTGCTGCGCAACTCGTCGGCGAGCCTGCACGGCGTGTTCGCGTTCCGCGACCTCAACCACAACGGACGGGCCGATGATCCGGGCGAGTTCGCCGCCTACTTCGACGCCACCAACGGGTCGGGGATCGCCCCCAGCGCCGGGTTCCCGCTGGAGTTCGACGCGGCCGCCCCGGGGGCGGTCTACCTCCACCAGACCGTGACCGGGGGCGTGGACCAGGTGATCCGGCTGACCGATGCGAACCACGACGACGATGCCCAGGACCCCGGCGAGGCGCTGCTGGTCTTCGAGACCAGCGAGGCCGGGTTCACCGGCGTCGACCTCGTGAGCGCCGCCGCCACGGGGCTGCTCGTCACCGACAACTCGGGCAAGAAGGTGATCGTCCTGACCGACCTCGACATGGATGGCAAGTTCATGAGCCCGGGCGAGCGGCGCGACTTCTTCGCCAACGCCATGGGGCTGGTGGGGGACGTGCGCCAGATGGCGCAGTTGCCGCGGGTCTGCTACCCCGACTGCGACGGTTCCGGAACGCTCAACGTGAACGACTACATCTGCTTCCAGACCGGGTTCGCCCTGGGAAACCCGTACGCCGACTGCAACGGAGACGGACAGCGGAACGTGAACGACTACATCTGCTTCCAGACGAGCTTCGCGCTCGGGTGCTGAACTGACTGAGGCGGCAGCTGATCCCCCCGCTCCGAGTCGGGCAGGGCGCGGGAGCCGGCCGCAGGGAGGAGGGCAAGGTGCAAGAAACTGGAAACGCGCGTTGGGGGCGATCATCCAGCCTGGGAGTTTCGTGTTTCTTGCGCCTTGGCCCCTGGCGCCGGCCGTGGCTCGGAGTCACGCCTCGCGTTCGGGTGCGTGCGACCCGAGGATCGGCCCCGGACCGGTCGGCGGGCGCACCGTGAACGCGGCGGGTATCCTCTCCCGCCCGAACGGCCGCGAGCCGACCCATGACGACCCCCACGATCAACGCGCTGCGAGAGCTCTCGGAGCAGTTCAAGCTCACGGAGCAGCAGATCCGCCTCGGCGGCGGGCTGAAGGCGATCGAGCGCCAGCACGAGAAGGGGCGGCTGACGGCGCGCGAGCGCGTCGAGAAGCTCGTCGACGACGCCCGGGCGTTCGTGGAGCTGGGCCTGTGGGCCGCCCACGGGATGTACGAGGAGCACGGCGGCGCGCCCGCCGCCGGCGTGGTCACCGGGATCGGGCCGGTGCAGGGGCGGGGCTGCATGATCATCGCCAACGACGCGACGGTGAAGGCCGGCGCGTTCTTCCCGATGACGTGCAAGAAGATCATCCGGGCGCAGAC
>CAYWOF010000309.1:0-4923 GCA_964459825.1 uncultured Phycisphaeraceae bacterium
GACCTCGGCGTGCCCGTCGGGGAACACCTCTCGCCGGATCTCCAGCGACTCGCGAGCCGCCTGCTCGGCGCGGCCGAGCCACGCGCGGTCGCCGGCGGCGAGGGCCTCCGCGGCGAAGGTCGCGAGCGCCGAGGCCATGTTGGCCGGCGGCGTCTTCGCGAACCAGGGGCGCTCCGTTTCGATCCGCTTCCAACTCATCTCGATCGCTTCCGATGCCCGACCCACGCCGCGCAGCGCCGCGACCAGCACGTCGAAGGCGTGGAGCGCCTCGCGGATGTTCCAGTCCGGATGCGCCTGGTACCGCTCGACCGCCGCCCGGGCGAGATCGATCGCCTCGACGCTCCGACCGGCCCGGACGAGCACATCGGCGTGGTGGTGCTCGAGCGCGCCGGTCATCGGGTGGTCGCCCAGCCCCGCGCGGGCCGCGCGGGTCCCTTCCGCGAAGACCCTCTCCGCTTCGGCCAGCCTGCCCTGGTCCCGGAGCACGTACCCCAGGTTGTTGGTCGCGATGAGCGTGTCCACGTGCTCGTCACCCAGGGTCCGCCGGAACTGGGCCAGGGCCTCTCCGTGCAGGCGCTCGGCGTCGTCCAATCGGCCCTGGTAGTGGCGCAGATCGCCCAGGTTGCCGATGGACCCGAGCGTGTCCGGGTGGTCATCGCCCAGGACCCTTCGGCGCCGCTCCAGCGCCTCGAGCAGGAGGGGCTCGGCCTCGTCCAGCCGGCCCTGGTCCTTGAGGAGGACGCCGAGGTTGTTGAGACACGTCAGCGTGCCCGGGTGGTCGTTCCCGAGGGTGCGCCGGAGGCCGTCGAGCGCCTCGCGGTGGAGGGGCTCGGCCTCGTCGGGCCTGTTCTGGCGAGCCAGGAGTGCGCCGAGGTTGTCGATCGTGGCCAGCGTCTCCTCGTGCTCGTTGCCCAGGGTGCGGCGACGGACCTCCAGCACCTCGCGGTAGTACGGCTCGGCCTCGCTGAGACTCCCCCGGGAATGGAGCAGCAGGCCCATGCCGTTGATCGCGCGCAGCGTGTCGGGGTGCTCCGGGCCCAGGACGCGCCGTCGGCGCTCGAGCGTTTCGAGGTAGTACGGCTCGGCCTCGGCGTATCGGGACTGCGCCAGGAGCACGCCTCCCACGTTCGCGACCACGATGAGGGTCGCCGGGTCGTCGTCGCCCAGCTCCCGCCGGTGGGTCTCCAGGGCCGCGCGCAGGTAGGGCTCGGCCTCGCGGAAGAGGCCCAGCCCCTTGTATGCGGCGCCGAGCGAGTTGTTGAGCTGGGCCTGCACGAGCGGCTGATCGGCGAACTGGGTCGTGAGCTCTTCAGCCGCGTGCGCCAGCACGAGCTCGTCCATCACCCCGCGCGCCACATCCGCCGCCCGGGCCGCGCCGGCGTGCGCATCGAACGCCGCCAGCTCCGCATCGATCTCCTCGGGCGTGCGCTCGCGGCGCTCGGCGCCCTCGCCGACATACAGACGCTCCAGCGCCGCTCGGACCTGCTCCCGGAATCGCTTCCTGATGCCGGCCCCCATGGCCTCGGCGTCGATCTCGGCCAGCATGGCGGCCTGGAAGTCCGCGACATGCTGGGTCTCCTTCTGACGTTTCTCGGCCAGTCCCTGGGCGTGCTCCGCCTCGGCGCGCCGGTGCTCGGCCCGCAGCAGGCCGTAGGCGGTCCCGGCCGTGCCGGCCAGCAGCGTGCCGGTCACCAGCGCTGCGCCCGTGACCATCGCGCGGTTGCGGCGCACGAACTTGCGCACCCGGTAGCGCCGCGTCGGCGGGCCCGCCAGCACCGGCTCGTTCCGCACGTGGCGCTCCACATCCAGCGCCAGGCCGTTGGCCGTCTCGTAGCGGCGCGTCCGGTCCTTCTCCAGGCACCGCATCACGATCCAGTCGAGGTCGCCGCGAACCGACCGGACCAGCTGGACCGGGTCGGCGCGACGGTGCGCGGCCACGAGAGAGGTGTCGAGGTGTCCGGGTGTCGAGGTGTCAAGGGCGCCCGAATCGGTCGCCCCGACACCTTGAGACCCTGACACCTCGATCCCCTGCTTGCGCGACGCCTTGGCACCGAGGCTCAGCCGCGTGCTCGGCTTCGGCGGCTCCTCCTCCCGGATGATCCGGCGCATCTCGTCGAACCCGGCGCTCCGGAGCCGCTCGGCCTCGAACGGCGTCGTGCCGGTCAGCAGCTCGTACAGCAGCACGCCCAGCGCGTAGATGTCGCTGCGCGTGTCGATGTCCAGGTCCGAGAGGCCGGCCTGCTCGGGGCTCATGTACGCCGGCGTGCCGATAAGCTGCCGGAACTCGGTGAAGAGCGTCTTGTCCGTCAGCCCCACCGATCCCCCCGTCGCCTTCGCGATCCCGAAGTCGATGATCTTGACCACCGGCTTGTCGTCGTAGCGCGAGACCAGCACGTTCGACGGCTTGAGGTCCCGGTGGATGATCCCCTTCTGGTGGGCGTGCTGCACCGCCTGGCACGCGTCCATGAACAGCCTCAGCCGCTCGCGCAGCACCAGCCGCTCGTCGTCGCAGAACCGCGTGATCGGCACCCCCTTGACCAGCTCCATCACGAAGTACGGGCGTCCCGGCCCCAGCGGCGACTGCGCCTCCGTCGCCCCGGCGTCCAGCACCTTCGCGATGTTGGGGTGGTCCATCATCGCCAGGGCCTGCCGCTCGGCCTCGAACCGCGCGATCACCTGGCGCGTGTCCATCCCCGCCTTGATCACCTTCAGGGCCACCCGCCGCTTCACCGGCTCGGTCTGCTCGGCCATGTACACCGCGCCGAAGCCGCCCTCCCCGATCCGCTCCAGCAGCCGGTACCGCCCCACCGCCGCCCCCGAGGCATTCTCATGCAACGGCGCGCCCTGTGGGCACTCGCCCAGCACCGCGGGCTCGGCCAGGAAGCTCTCGTGTGCCCCGCGCAGGCGCAGCAGCGCCTCCACCCGACGCCGCAGCGCGCCATCACCGGCGCAGGCCCCGTCGAGGTAGGCGGCCAGACGCTCGGCCGAAGCGCACTCGAGCGCCGCGCTGAAGATCGCTTCCTCGTCGAGCGGTGGTGCGGCCATGGCGACTCCGGTTCGTCCTGCCGATCTCAAAGCGTCGCCGACCCCGCCGTTGTCTCACGGGGCGGGCGGGGGGCAGGATTCAAGTCTCCGTCGGCCCCTCCTCCATCGCCCGCAGCAGCCAGGCCCGGGCGTATTCCCACTGCCGGTACGCCGTCGCCCGCGACAGGCCCAGCACCTCCGCCGCCTCCTCGATCGACAGCCCGCCGAAATGGCGCAGCTTGACCAGCTCGGCCTTCGACGGGTGCTCCGCGGCCAGGCGCGTCAGCGCATCGTCCAGCGCCAGCAGGCGCTCGTCCTCCGGCGGCGCCGCCGGATCCACCGCGTCCAGGTCCACGCGCCGCAGGCCCCCGCCGTGGCGCACGCGGGCCTTGTGCCGCGCCCGATCGACCAGGATCCGGCGCATCGCCTCCGACGCCGCGGCGTAGAAGTGGGCCCGGCCCGCCCAGGGGACCTCGCGCGGGCCGACCAGCCTGAGGTACGCCTCGTGCACCAGCGCCGTCGCCGACAGCGTGTGCCCCGCCCGCTCCGCCGCCATCTGTACCTGGGCGGCCTGGCGGAGCTGGTCGTAGACCAGCTCGAGCAGGCGCGCGGGATCGCGCTCGCGATCGGACGCGCGCAGCATGCGGGTGACCTCATCGTCGGCCATCGGTGGGCGCCCCAAGGGCGCGAGTGTACCAGCGCGCCGGCCGGGGCGAGGGCTTATTCCCGGTCGGCACCGGGGGCCCATCGGTCCGGAACGCGACGAGGGCCTGCGCGTCTCGCTGACGAACCGTCCCACCACGGGCGCCGATCGCGGGCGCGGCGCCCGTCGTGCCGACGGCGCCCGCCGTGACCAGCCGACCCCGCGCCATCGGACGGATCGCCCCGGACGCGGCTACGGACATCCCAGCGCGAACTTCGTCTGGAAGCAGATGTAGTCGTTCACATCCCGCGCGCCGTTCCCATCGCAGTCGGCGTACGGGTCGCCGAGGGCGAACTTAGTCTGGAAGCAGACATAGTCGTTGACGTTGAGCGTGCCGGAGGAGTCGCAGTCGGGGTAGCAGGAAGGCGGGCCGTACTTGGCTAGGAAGACGTCAAGGGACCCCGCGTTGGGCCCGCCGATGCTGCCGGAGGTGGAGCCGCCGATGAACACGTACCCGGCGTTGTCCGCGGCCACGCCGTAGGTGGCCCCTTGCGTGGCGAGTTGCTGCGTCCAGACGAGGGTGCCGGAGGGGTCGTACTTGGCCAGGAAGGAGTCCACTCCCCCCCCGAAGGGCCCGGCGAGGCTACCGAGCGTGGGGCCGCCGATGTACACGTGCCCGGCGTTGCCCACGGCCGCGCCCCAGGCCGCGTCCTCGGCCGTCGTGCCAAGCTGTCGCGTCCAGACGAGGGTGCCGGAGGGGTCGTACTTGGCCACGAAAGCGTCTTCGGCCCCCGCGTTGGGCCCGCCGAGGCTGCCGTACGTGGCGCCGGCGATGTACGCGTTGCCCGCGCCATCCACGGCCACGCCGTAGCCACGGTCATTGGCCGCCGTGCCGAGCTGTTGCGTCCAGAGCAGCGCGCCCGATGCATCGTACTTCGCGAGAAAGGCGTCCCATCCCCCCGCGGTCGGCCCGCCGAGGCTGCCTTGGGTGAACCCGCACACGTACGCCCGTCCCGCGCTATCCACGCCGACGGACTGAGCGTACTCATCCGCCGGCGCGCCGAGTTGGCGCGTCCAGATCGGCGTGCCGGATGCGTCAAACTTCGCGAGAAAGGCATCCTGGAGACCCGCGTTAGGCCCGGCGAGGCTGCCGTACGTGACGCCGCCGACGTACACGATCTCCCCGGCGTGCACGGTCACCGCTAAGCCAGTCTCGACCGTCGGTGTGCCGAGTTGGCGCGTCCAGATCGGCGTGC
>CAYWOF010000310.1:0-4920 GCA_964459825.1 uncultured Phycisphaeraceae bacterium
GGCTGATGGCCACGACGCGGGAAGTCCGGCGCCTGGCCTTCCAGGCCCTGTACCAGCTCGACGCGCGCGGCGATCGGGACGCCGAGGCCGTGCGCGACTCGCTGGCCGGGGCCGAGGGCTTCTCCGACGAGGAGCGCGCCCGCGCCTGGACGGCCGCCGCCGACGCCTACGAGCACCGACGCGAGGCCGACGCGGCGATGGAGGCCCTGGCCCCCACCTGGCCGGCCCACCGCCAGGCCGCCGTCGATCGCGCCATCCTGCGCCTGGCGCACCACGAGATGACCGCCGGCCTCGCCCCGCCCAAGGTGGTGGTCAACGATGCGGTGGAGCTGGCCAAGGAGTTCAGCACCGATCGCTCGCCGGCGTTCGTCAACGGGCTCCTCGACAAGATCCTCAAGCGGGTGCTCGCGCGGACCGGCCCCGACCAGGTCCCCGCGGTGCCGCCGGGCGAGGCGCCGGGCCCACCCCCGATCCCGCCCGGCGATGTCCCCGAGCTCCCGGGCTTGTAACGGTTGGCGCGCCAACGGGGGCGCCGTGTCACCCCATGAAGATTCTCCGATCCGTCATCTCGAAGCTCGGCAAGGGGCTGGAGCGCACGCGCCGCTCGCTGGGTGATGGCCTGAGATCGCTGGTGCGCGGGCGCCGCCTGGATGAGGACCTCATCGCGCAGATCGAGGCCCTCCTGATCCAGGCGGACGTCGGCCAGCGCGCCGCCGCCCGCCTCGTCGCGACGATCCGCGAGGACTTCCGCGCCGGCAAGCTGGGCAGCGCCGAGGATGTGCTGGACCATCTCAAGGCGCACCTCAAGGCGCTCTGGCCCCCGGAGGACCGAACCCTCCGGAGCGCGCCCCCCGGCGCCGGCCCGACGGTCATCCTCGTCACGGGCATCAACGGCGCGGGCAAGACCACGAGCATCGCCAAGCTCTGCGCGCTGCTGCGCGCCCAGGGCAAGTCGGTGCTCCTCGGCGCCTGCGACACCTTCCGTGCCGGGGCCGTGCGCCAGCTCGAGATCTGGGCGCAGCGCCTGGGCGTCGAGGTGGTCCGGGGCCAGCAGGGTGGGGACCCGGCCGCCGTGGCCTTCGACGCCGCCGGCGCCGCCGTCGCCCGGGCGGTGGACGTTCTGATCCTCGACACGGCCGGGCGTCTGCAGACGCAGGACCCGCTCATGCGCCAGCTGGCCAAGATCCGCGCCGTGGTGGCCAAGCGCATCCCCGGGGCGCCGCACGAGGTCCTCCTCGTCCTCGACGCGACCAGCGGCCAGAACGCCCTGCGCCAGGCCGAGGAGTTCTCCCGGGCGGCCGGTGTCACCGGCATCTTCCTCGCCAAGCTCGACGGGACCGCCAAGGGCGGCGTGGTCGTGGCCATCCGCGAGGCGACCGCCATCCCGGTGAAGTTCGTCGGGCTCGGCGAGACCCCCGACGACATCGAGCCCTTCGATCCCGAGGCGTTCGTCGAGGCCCTCCTCGGTGACGGGGTGGGCGCGCCGGCCTAGGCGCGCTCAGGGCGCGGGCGCGCGCCCCAGGGCGCGATCGATGGCCTTCTTGAGCTCATCGGCGATGTTGAGGTCGAACGGCTCGTCGGGAATCTGCGCATCATCGGCCCGGGCCTTGGCGTTGGCGATGAACTGGTCCACCTCCAGGCGCGTGGGATTGTCCTTGAACTCCCACTGGTTGCCCGGCTTGAGGCGCACGATCGGCTTGATCGTCTCCGTCACCGCCTCCTCGGCGGGCGCGATCTTCTTCTCGTGGATCCCCCGCGCGAAGCGCTGGAGCGCCCGGTTGGCGGACGCCTTCTCCTCGGGCGTCATGTCCGAGGGATCGACGTAGTTCTGCCTGGCGGCCTGCACGCCGGCCAGCGGGATGAGCGGGCTCTCGGCGATCGCCTCGACCACGCGCTGCAGGTCCTCGGTGCTGATGCGCCCGGCCTTGAAGTCGTCCCCGAGCTTGCGAACCTCCGAGACGATGGAGTCCTTCTGGTCCTGGGGCAGCTGCGACTCGTTGACGACCGTGGTGGCCAGCGCCTCGGCGCCCTGGGCGATCCAGCCCTTCCAGTTGCGCGCCACGAAGATCGCCCCGATCACCCCGAGGATCACGACGATGACCAGGACGACGAGGCACCCCTTGAGCACGCCGGCGCCCGGCGCGCGCCCCGATCGGCGCAGGATCTGGCTCATGGCATTCCTTTCGGGTCGGTCGCGGGATTCCCGCGCCCCGGTCGCGGACCGGGCCTCATGGTACCATCGGCCGGCCGTCCCGGCGGCCCGGATGGTGTTGGGAATGGGCCGACCGCGATTGCGGGAGAACGCATCATGCTCGCTCGAACGTCCGCGTCCGCGCTGTGCATCCTCCTGGCCGGCGCCCCCGCCGGCGCGCAGACCCTCGACGACCTGACGCGGGTCCGCGAGGCCCGCTCGGCGCGGGTCGCGTCGAACCACCCGGAGGCCTGGTCCAACAGCGACAACCGGCGCGTGCCCCCGGGCGCCACGCACACCGTGGCGGAGATCGCCGGCCCCGGCGTGGTCCGGCACATCTGGCTCACCTTCCCGGAGTCGGGCCCCTCGTGGCTCTCGAACGCCGGGTGCGCGGCGCCGGACGAGGTCGTGGTGCGCATGTACTGGGACGGCGCCGAGCACCCGGCGGTCGAGACCCCGCTGGGGGACTTCTTCGCCGCCGGCTTCGGCCGGCGCGCCGAGATCAACTCCACGCCCGTGCAGGTCCAGGGGGGCGACTCGTACAACTGCTTCTGGCCCATGCCGTTCCGCAGGTCCGCCCGGATCACCGTCACCAACGAGAGCGACCGCCCCTTCACCGCGTTCTACTACCAGGTGGACTACACGCGCGAGGCCGTGCCCGACGATGCCCCGTACTTCTGCGCCCAGTACCGCCAGGAGTTCCCCAACGAATCCGGCAGGGACTACCTGATCGCCGACATCGCGGCGCCCGGCGAGGACGGTCGGCCCGGGGGCGGGCACTACGTCGGGACCGTCCTCTCGGTCCGCTCGCGCAGCCCCGAGTGGTTCGGCGAGGGGGACGACAAGTTCTACGTCGATGGCGACGCGAGCCCGACGATGTGGGGCACCGGCACCGAGGACTACTTCCTCAACGCGTGGGGCATGGAGAGGGCCACGTTCCCGAGCTACGGCGTGACCTGGCTCAACGGCGATTGGCTCGGCGACCTGGGCAACTCCGGCACCATGTACCGCTGGCACATCGCCGACCCCGTCCGCTTCACGCGCTCGCTCCGCGTCGAGATCGAGCACAACGGCTGGATGAGCGCCGACGAGACCACCACCGGCGAGCGCAACGGGCACGTCGAACGCAACGACGATTTCGCCAGCGTCGCCTTCTGGTATCAGCGCGGCCAGCCGAAGCGATTCACCACGCTCCCGCCCCTGAAGGACCGCAGGCTCCCGTCGATCGACATCGTCACCGAGGGGAAGGACCTGCTCGCCGGCGCCCGCACGGAAGGGGGCGACGCGTCGCTCCAGGCCGGCGGCCACTGGACCGGTGAGGGACAGCTCTTCTTCGATGGCCAGCGCGTGGGCTCCTGGGTGGAGTTCGACTTCGAGGTGCAGAAGGAGGTCCCGCAACGGGTCGTCCTGCCCCTCACGCACTCCTACGACTTCGGCACCTATCGGATCAGCCTGGATGGCAAGCCGATCACGGGGCTCGGCGCCCTCGACTGCTTCTCCCCAAGGGTCGAGGTGCGCGAGCACAGCCTCGGCGACGGGCCCTGGACGCCGGGTGCGCACACGATCCGCCTCGAGTGCGTCGGCATCAACCCGAACTCCACGGGCTACAAGATCGGGATCGACAGCGTCCGCCTGCGCCAGCGCTGGAACATCAAGCGTCCGCCGCTCGCCCCCGCACCGGCGCGATAGCCTCGGTGGCAGCCACGGATCAACACGGATGGACACGAATCGGCAGAACCGCCCCTCGTCGTCGTTCCCATCCGTGTCAGTCGATCCGTGGCATGTCTGCGATCCGCGTTGACCCGCGTTGATCTGCCGCGGCGACTCCCCGGTACCATCGCCCCGATGCCCGCCCTCTGGTTCGACGCCCACCTCGACCTGGCGTACCTCGCCGTCAACCGGCGGGACATGCTCGTGTCCCTCGCGGCGCTGCCGCACGATCGCACCGGACCGCACCCGCCCGCGGCCGTCACGCTCCCGGAGCTCGCGGCTGGCGGCGTGCGGCTGGCCCTGGCCACCGTCTTCACCGAGGCGGATGGCAAGGGCCCGGAGGGCTACCGCGCGGGCGACGTCGAGGGGGCCGCCCGAGCCGGGCGGG
The DNA here is from genome assembly GCA_964459825.1 of uncultured Phycisphaeraceae bacterium. Lineage (GTDB taxonomy): Bacteria > Planctomycetota > Phycisphaerae > Phycisphaerales > UBA1924 > CAYWOF01. The sequence continues at coordinate 4,290 of CAYWOF010000310.1, forward strand.
CCCAACTCGAGGTCTACCTCGACTGGCGCGACCGGGGCCTTGTCACGCTCGACCTCGCCCGCCTGTTCCACGTGGAACACGGTGTGGGCCAGGTCCGGGGTGGCATGGGGGTCGCGGAGGTTGTGCCGGAATCGCTCGAATCGCAGTGGGCGCGAGCGGAGCGGCGGGGAGCAGGCCCCGTGGGCGGGCGCGCGACCGAGCCCCCGCCCCGAGGCGCGCCCGACCCGGCAACCCACCGCGCGGACCACGGCCTGCACCTGGGGATCCTGGTCGAGTGCGCCGATCCCATCCGCGGGCCCGAGGAGCTCGGGTGGTGGCGCGAACGTGGTGTCACCGCCATCGGGCTCACCTGGGCCCGGGGCTCGCGCTACGCCAGCGGCAACGCCGAGCCCTCGTGCTCGAGCCCGAGCGGCCTGACCCCCCTCGGGCGCGACATGGTCAAGGCCATGGATGAGCTGGGGATCGTCCACGACGCCTCCCACCTGTCGGATCGTGCGCTCGACGACCTGCTCGCGCGGACGGACCGCCCCGTGATCGCCTCGCACTCCAACTGCCGGGCGCTGAACGGTGGGCCGCCCGGGCCGGGGCCGGGCGATGATCCCCGGCCGGCCGAGGCGTCGCGAACCGGGGG
>CAYWOF010000311.1:0-3922 GCA_964459825.1 uncultured Phycisphaeraceae bacterium
TACACGACGCTCTTCCGATCTAGCGCGCCGGGTATCGGGTGATCGTCAACGACCACAACGCCTACGCCCACACCCTGGCGATGTGCTACGTCGCGGCGGACGCGGAGCGCGTGCTCGCGGAGGCGCGGGCGCGCGTGGCGGAGCTCAACGAGGTCGCCCGTGCCGCCGGGACCGATCGCGCCGGTCCGCGATCGGCGGCAGGGGGGGGGTGGTTCACGGGGGCGTTCTGCCGGCGCTCGCGCTACTTCCGGCCCGAGAACGGGCGGCGGATCGAGGCCGTGCGCGAGGCGATCGGGGCGATGTCGATCGGGCCGGAGCTGCGCGCGGTCCTTCTCACGGCGCTGATGGAGGCCGCGGACCGCGTGGACTCGACGACCGGTGTGCAGATGGCGTACCTCAAGCGCTGGGCGCCGCGGGCGTTCAACCCGCTCGAGCTCCGCGTGCCCGACGTGCTCCCGCGCGCGGCGTGCGGCCGGGGCGAGGCGCACGCGCTCGATGCGCTGGAGGCCGCGCGGGCGTTCGAGGCCGACGTCGCCTACCTCGACCCGCCCTACAACCAGCACAGCTACCTCGGGAACTACCACGTCTGGGAGACGCTGGTGCGCTGGGACCGCCCGGAGCTGTACGGCACGGCGTGCAAGCGGGTCGACGTGCGCGCGCGGCGGAGCCGGTTCAACTCGCGCCCCCGGTTCGGCCCCGCGTTCGAGGCGCTCCTCGACGCGGTGCGGGCCCCCACGCTCATCGTGTCGTTCAGCGACGAGGGGTTCCTGGCGCGCGGGGAGGTGGAGGCGATGCTCGCGGCCCGGGGAGCGGTCCGCGCCGTCGCGCACGACTACCGGCGGTACGTCGGCGCCCAGATCGGGATCTACAACCCGAGGGGAGAGCGGGTGGGCCGCGTGAGCCACCTGCGGAACACGGAGGTGCTCTACGTGGTGGACCGGGTTCGTCCCCGGGCCTCGCGCCCGCGGAACGGTGCGCGACGCGCACCGCCCGTCATCGCAGGAGCCAGAGCGCCCACACGGTCAGGGCGGTGAGGGCCAGGTTGGCGCCCAGACCGATGGCCCGGAGCGTCCAGCGCCGGGCGAACCGATCGGGCACGAGCGCGTGGCGCCGGGCCAGCTCCGCGCCCTCGTAGAGCGGGGCGGCGAGCGCGAACATCACCCACGTCGCGAGGAGGAACGGCCATCCCGTCAGCAGCAGATTCCGCGCGCCCGGCACGCGCGACAGGAGCACCACGATGGTGAGCAGGACCGCGCCCGGCCCGACCAGCCGCAGCGCCAGCCACGGCCACGCGGGCCACGGCGCGAGCGCGTACGGCGGGGCCTCGTGGTGCGTGCCGCACTCGGGGCACGTGACCCCCGCCTCGGTCGCGGGCACGCTCGTGAGGTCGTAGCCGCACCGGTCGCACTCGTAGAGCGGCTCGTTCACGCGGGGGCCGCGCCCACCCGCGAGCGGCCCCACATCGCCACGGCCACGGCCAGGAAGATCAGGATGAACGCCGCCAGGTCCGTGGAGCGGGGCTTCTCGCGGGCCACGAGGATGGTGAAGACCAGGAAGACCGCGAGGGTGTTCGCCTCCTGGATGACCTTGAGCTGCGGGAGCGTGAGCGGCCCGCCGTGGTCCACGTGCCCGATGCGGTTGGCCGGCACCTGCAGGATGTACTCCGGCAGGGCGATGAGCCAGGAGATCGCGATGGCGGCCAGCAGGGGCCAGTGCTTCTGCTTGACGTGGTAGTACCACGCGAAGGTCATGAACGTGTTGGAGGCCAGCAGCAGCAGGACGGTCTTGAGCCAGAGGGGCATGGCCCAGAGAGTAGTGGCCAAGTGGCGGAGTGGCGATGGGCCGGAGCGGAACGGATTGACCTTGCCACGTTGCCGCCTGGCCGCGTCACCGTGCGGCGGGCGCCGACCGCGCGGCCTTCGTGATCGTCACGGGTTCCAGGGGCACATCGGAGTGGCCGGCCTTGGTCCCCGTGCGGACGGCCTTGATCCTGTCCACGACGTCCAGCCCCGAGACGACCCTGCCGAAGACGGCGTAGGCGGCCCCATCGCTCTGGGGCTGGTCGAGGAACGGGTTGTCCTTGACGTTGATGAAGAACTGGCTGGTGGCGGAGTTGGGGTTGCCGCCCAGGCGGGCCATGGCGACCGTGCCGCGGGTGTTCTTGAGCCCGTTCTTCCACTCGTTGGCGATGCCCGGGCCGGTGGCCTTCTGGCGCATGTCGGGGGAGAAGCCGCCGCCCTGGATCATGAAGCCGTCGATGACCCGGTGGAAGATCGTGCCGTCGTAGTGGCCCTTGTCCACGTAGGCCAGGAAGTTCGCGGCCGAGACGGGGGCCTTCGCCTCGTCGATGTCGAGGACGATGTCGCCGTGGGAAGTGGTGAGGGTGACGAGCATGGGCACCTCGCGGGGTTTGGGTGGGAGGCCATCGTAGCCATCGCGCGACGTCCGTCCGTTCGCGCGGGAGCGCGGAGTTCTCTACGCGAGGCAGCGCTCGTGGGCGACGGCGCTCGCGATGGTCGCACGGGCATCGGCCAAGCGCCGAAGCCCGTGCCACGCGCTACTCCTCCGGCACGTGGTCGCTGGTCACGACCTGGCGGAAGCGCGTGCGGAGCTTCTTCGTGATGGGTCCCTCGCCTCCCCCGTGCTTGGCGCCGATGGGGGTCTCGTCGATCTGGGTGACGGCGATGATCTCGGCCGCGGAGCCGGTCAGGAAGACCTCATCGGCCTTGAGCAGCTCGGTCAGGCGGGCCTTCTTCTCGGTGCAGGTCAGGCCCAGCTCCTTGCACAGCTCGGTCATGACGAACTGGCGGGTGATGCCCTCGAGGATGCCGACATCGGACGGGGGCGTGAAGACCTTGCCGGCCTTGACCCAGAAGATGTTGTCGCCGGTGCACTCGGAGACGTAGCCGTCGATGGTGAGCATGATGGACTCGTGGCAGCCGGCGTCGATGGCCTCGCACTTGGCGAGGATGTTGTTGAGGTAGTTGAGGGTTTTGACGCGCGGGTCGAGGCAGTCGATGGGCACGCGCGGGCGCTTGGCGAGGACGACCCGCATGCCCTTCTCGTAGAGCTCCGGTGGGTAGAGGTTGATCTGGTCGGCGATGCAGATGACGCCGGGGACCGGGCACTTGCGCGGGTCGAGGCCCAGCGTGCCGTAGCCGCGGGTGACCAGGAGCCGGATGTAGCCGTCGGTGATGCCGTTGGCCTCGACGCACCGGCGCTGGATGGCGACCATCTCCTCGCGGCTGACGGGGATCGTCAGGCGGATCCCCTCGGCCGACTTCCAGAGGCGGTCCATGTGCTGCCGGCTCTTGAAGATCCGGCCCTTGTAGACGCGGATCCCCTCGAAGATGCCGTCGCCGTAGAGCAGACCGTGGTCGTAGACGCTGACCATCGCCTCGTTCTTGGGCAGGAGGCGGCCGTTGACCCAGATGAGCGGGTGCTTCTCGCCCGCGGGACCGGGCCAGCGATCCGGGCCGGGAAGGCCCTGGGCCTGCGCCGCGCTCGGCTTGGGGGTGGAGGGGGTGGAACGGACTCCGGTGGCGGCGCCGAGCGTCTGGATCATGCGTGGTCCTCCGTGGTCGGTGGCCTCTCGGGGGCATGATACCCGCGCGGTGGAGGACCGGCCGGGAGGTAGTTCGACCGGCGTCGGCGGGGTGTTCGCGGGCCGGCGAGGCCCACCGCCCGGCGCCGTGTTACCGGCCCTTTCAGGTGCGAAGCTGGGCGCCCAGCGACTCTCGCGCCAGGCCGACGATCGCCTCGACCTGCGGATCGACCTCCTCGTGGCGCAGGGTGCGTGCGGGGTCGCGGAAGCGGAGGCGGAGCGTGACGGACTTCCGGCCCGGGCCCGTCTGCCTGCCGCGGTAGACGCCCACGAACGAGACCCGCTCCACGCGCTGGACCAGCATCAGCGCGATCCGGT
>CAYWOF010000311.1:3932-4899 GCA_964459825.1 uncultured Phycisphaeraceae bacterium
GAGACCCGCTCGAGCAGCGCCGAGGGCCTGGCCTCGATGGTCGAGCGCACGCGCTCCCAGGTCACGGCCTCATCGACGACGAGGGAGAGGTCGCGCTCGATGGCTGGGAACGATGGGAGGGCCGTGACCAGCGCCCGGGGCGGGTAGCCGGCGATCAGCATGGGGAGGTTGAGCTCGGCCGCGACGACGGGGCGGTCGAGGTCGCACGCCCGGAGGGCGGTCTCGCCGACGAGCCCTTGGTACCCGAGGGGCCGGCCGCCCAGCAGCACGCGGGCGCAGGCCCCCGGCTCGAGGGCCGCGCAGTGGGGCTCCGCGGCCTCGAAGCGAAGGTCGGGCGCGGCCCCGGCGACGGCGCGGACCACCGACTCGATCGCGCCGCGCATGAGCCGCAGCGCGACAGCGCGATCGTCGAAGGTCGGCGTCTTGCCCTCGAAGGGAACATCGAGCAGGAGGGCGAGGTTGCGGTTCTCGGCGACTCCCGACGCCTCGCCGAAGACCGAGGCCATCTCGTAGAGGCGCACGCCGCCGGCGATGGAGACCTGCGCATCCTGGTTGGCGCGCCGGCAGGCCAGCAGGCTGGGGATGACGCTCGGCCGGAGGATCGGCTCGTGGGCGCGTCGCTCATCCTCGACGGCCAGCGTGCGCATGCCGGGCGGGACCCACGGCCCCGCCGCCCGGGCCGAGGTGAAGGTGTGCGTGACGGCCTCGAAGAAGCCCAGGCCGGCCAGCACGCCGGCGAGCTCGCGCACGGCGCGCTCGCTCTCCTGCGCCGGCCTCACGACGATGGGCACGCGGTCCGACACGGGCAGGTGGTCGAAGCCCCTGAGGCGCACGATCTCCTCGACGAGGTCCACCTCGCGCGTCAGGTCCGGACGCCACGCGGGGATCGTGCAGCGCAGGACCCCCGCGTCCGGCCGGACTCCCACGCCGAGCGCGTCGAGCAGGCGCGCCATCTCGCCCGGGTCGA